>NZ_ASSJ01000081.1 GCF_000473895.1 Rubidibacter lacunae KORDI 51-2
AATTCTCTCTGTAGAGGGTGACACGCACCCCAGACTTTTTCGCTCAATGACAGTGCGTTTCTATACACGTAGATTGGAGCCTAGTCAGAGCAAGGGTTTGAGGCTTCTTCAAAATCTTCGTGAATAATCCAGGTTAGAGGAGGATGAACGATTTTTACCTCGTACCCAAAGAGTAAAACTACCCTACTTTTCCATGTTCCAGTGGTGGGTGTAAACGGCATCCACCTTGGTGCAGTTTCGCGAAGAAAACAGCAGCAGTGACAGCCTGAGTCGATTAATAGTAATGATGAAATCCTGCTGTGACAGCAGTTTTTTTGTTTGTCCACAATCCTCTAATAGGGAGAAGGACTGCAATATTGACAATCCATCGACTGTCGTATTCGAGATCGAGTTCGACGTTCGGGTGACTAGAGAGTGGACCCAGCATCAGAAGGACTCCTGTACCCACTCTCGCGCTATGGC
The DNA here is from genome assembly GCF_000473895.1 of Rubidibacter lacunae KORDI 51-2. NCBI lineage: Bacteria > Bacillati > Cyanobacteriota > Cyanophyceae > Chroococcales > Aphanothecaceae > Rubidibacter > Rubidibacter lacunae. Next base: position 463 of record NZ_ASSJ01000081.1, read on the forward strand.
GATCGCCTCTATTGCTTTAGCTCGAACCAAATTTCTGCTGCAAGTTCGCGAAAGCCGTCTGCAGTAGCACGAGAAGATCAAACTGCGCGATCGCTCTCGCTGCCCGACTGGGCTTCTAATTTCGCTAAGCGGCTGCGCAGGTCGAGGTTGTCTTGCTTGAGTGCGTCGAGCTCCTCGCGCAGCTCCTTCACCACCTTGTCGGTACCCAATTTGCGGCGGACGCTGACGATCGCCTCTTCCGCGCGGCGGCGCACGCGTCCGTCGGGCGTGCGCTCGGCCAAACCGCTCAGGATCGCGATCGCCTTGGGGGTCTGCATATGAGACAGCGCGCCGACGACGGCCACCTGGGTTAGGAAGAACGACTCGCCCGCGATCGCGTCGAGCTGCTCGAGAATCCGTTCCACGCGATCGGGTTCTTGACCGGCCGCCACGGCGCCGAGCGCGCGAATTGCCGCGAGCCGCAGGGCTTGTGGTATGCCGATCTGCACGTACTCCAGAATCGCGTCTGCGGCCTCGGGCGTGGTTTTAAGCTTGCTCAACCCGCCGATCGCGCCGGCTCTGACCACTTCGTTCCAACCCGCCCGCGATCGCAGCACGTCTTTCAGCAGCTCCAGAACCTCTGGCGCCCGCGCCTTAAGCGTCCCCGTTACCATACCGCCGAGGGCGCGCAAGGCAGTTGCCTCGGTGTAGTAGCTCGGGTCGCCGGCCTTGGCAATGCGCGCGATCGCTTCAAAGCTTTTCTCCGTCTTGAGCTTGCCGAGGGCGTCGAGCACGGCACGGCGGACACGCGCGTCGGCGTCGTCCAACCCGGCGATTAGCTCGGCGGCAGCGCGATCGAGTTCGACTTTCCCGAGTTGCTTGGCAACTTCCACGCGGACGCCCCAGAACGGGTCGGTTTGCAGGGCTTTTCCCAACGCTTTAACGGCATCCAGGTTGCCTTGCTTGCCAAGCGCCTCGGCAGCATAGATTCGAGCGATAACATCGCGATCGTGCTGGAGTTGGGCTTTGAGTTCTCGGGCGGGATACGCCAGCTCGACGGTTTTGAGGTGGGCGTTCCCCGCATCGAAGCTCACATATTGCGGCTGGCGATCGAGCGGGAAGTAAAAGCTGTGCTCGGGCTCGTTCACGCGCAGCGTAACGGTTTTGTAGGTCGGCTCGCTGCCGGTCTCGACGTAACCGAATGCTACGGGAATCCGCAGGTCGAAAATTTCGCGTTTGGTCCCGTCTTTGTCGGTTTTGGCTTGCGACTGGGTAACGGTTAGTTGTGCCAAGTTCGAGGCTGCATCCCAGCTATAAGCAACTTTGAAGTCCGGGTGACCGCCACGGAAAACGTACTGGTCGAACAGCGGGGCCAGGTTGCGACCGGTAGCGTTGTCGATCGCCCGCAGCAAGTCGATGGTTTCGACCGTTTTGTGAGCGTTATCGCGGACAAAGGCGTGTATGGCGCGATCGAACTCCGCATCGCCCAATGCAGCACGAATCATGTGGTAGACGCACGCCCCTTTTTCGTAGAGGTGGCGATCGTAAAGTTCGATTGCCTCGCGGTAGACGTTGGTGACGATCGGGCGGCGGTAGCGCGTACTGTCCTCGTCGAGGTAGCTGCGGGCTTCACCCAGCAAATAGTAAGCCGCATCATCGTTCCCGTATTCGTGCTCCGTCCATTGCACTTCGGCGTAGGACGCCATCCCTTCTTTGATCCAGGCATGGGACCAGTGCTTGATGACGACCAAGTCGCCAAACCACTGGTGTGCCAGCTCGTGGGCAACGAGACTTTCGGAGCGCATGTTGTCGATCTCGGCCCGTTCGTCGAGCAGACAGCGATCGGTGAGCAGCGTGCAGGAGGTGTTTTCCATGCCGCCGAAGATGAAGTCATCGACGCATACTTGCGCGTACTTCGGAAACGCATAGCGATAGCCGTACTTTTCGCTAAAAAAGGCAACCATGCGCGGGGTTTTGCCGAGGGTACGGGCAGCTTGTTCCGCGCGGTCGGGAGCAACGTGGTAAGTGATCGGAATGCCGTCCCACTCGTCCCGGGTTTCCACGAACTCGCCCGCGGCCAAGGTCATCAGGTAGGTTGGGTGAACCTGCGCTTGGAACCAGTGAAAGATCCGTTCGTTGCCCAGATCGGTCGTATCAGTTAGCGTGCCGTTAGAAATCGCTGTGTAGGGTTTGGCAACGCGTACGCGCAGCTCAGAGCTAGCAAGCTGGCCGGGATAATCGAAGCACGGGAACCAGAAGCGAGAATCCTCATCTTCGCCTTGGGTCCAGGCTTGGGTGGGTTTGTCGGGGTAGCGGTCGGTCGGACCGACGAAATAGAGTCCGCGTTGGGGCTGCTCGACGCAATAGTCGACCGACAGCTCGATCGCCTCGGTCCCGGTCGGTTGCGCCAGTCGTACGCGCAGTTGCTTGCCGTCGTAGTGGAAGGGTTGCGCGATCGATCCGATCCGCACGGCGTCGATCTGTAAATCTTCTGCATCGAGGACCAGGGTATCGATGCCCGCGCGCACCGGGACGAGGACCGTCGTGCAGGTGCCGCTGAAGCTGCGGTTGTCGAAGTCGATTGCCAGTTCGAGCAGAATGTGTTTGACTCGGCCGGGGCGATCGGGATTGTAGTGAGGCGTCGCGCCGGGTAGTTCGAAGGCTCTGCGGCTGTCGTCTTCGGTATCGAAGTAAAAGCGGTGCAAGTGGTTCGGCATGGCAACGGTGCGCCTTTATCCGGTAGGGTTGCAGCGATCCTCTCTGGTCTAGCAGACGCGCGCGATCGCCGACAACTCCTATCTAGAACTTCTATCAAGAGTCCCAGGTCAATACTCATCCGCTCGATGCGCGAAGGTACGAGTCGGTTGCGGCAGGGATAGGTCGCGGAGCATGCGCTTGCCCGGCATATTGGTTGATTGCCCGCGCGCAAACGGCCGGTTATCAGTCGACCGGGCGATCGCGGTCGCCGGACTGCTGCAGTGAAGGAGCGATCGCGCGGGCTTCCATTCTCAATAGTTTGGTTGGAAAACGGCATTGGTTGAAGCAGTGGAGCGATCCGGCATGCGCCGGGAGACCGCTACTATCGAGATCGAGGAGATCGCCTTTTCAATCTGCGTGCTTGACCCTAAACAATGCTCGATACTCAAACCGTTTTAAATGTGCTGCGTCCGGTCCAAGATCCGGAACTGCAAAAAAGCCTCGTCGAACTGAACATGATCCGCAACGTGCGCGTTGACGGTAGCAAGGTTAGCTTCACCCTCGTGCTGACGACGCCTGCCTGTCCGCTGCGCGAGTTCATCGTCGAGGACTGTCAAAAAGCCGTCAAGCAACTGCCCGGCATCGAAACCGTAGATGTAGACGTTACAGCCGAAACGCCGCAACAAAAATCCCTGCCCGATCGCCAGTCGGTTCCCGGCATCCGCAACATCATCGCCGTGTCTAGCGGTAAAGGCGGCGTCGGCAAAAGCTCGGTTGCCGTCAATCTTGCCGTCGCCCTAGCGCAAGCGGGTTCTCGCGTGGGCTTGCTTGATGCCGATATTTATGGACCCAACGCGCCGGGCATGCTCGGTCTTGACGGTGCCAAGGTCACCGTTCGCAACGGCGCACAGGGCGAGGTACTCGAACCGGCCTTTAACTACGGAGTCAAACTGGTGTCGATGGGATTCCTGATCGACCCCGATCAACCCGTGATCTGGCGCGGACCGATGCTAAACGGCATCATCCGACAATTTCTATACCAGGTCGAGTGGGGCGAGCTCGACTACCTGATTGTCGACATGCCACCGGGGACGGGGGATGCACAGCTTACCCTCGCGCAAGCCGTGCCCATGTCCGGTGCCGTGATCGTGACTACGCCGCAGTCCGTTGCGCTTGCCGACGCGCGCCGGGGGTTGATGATGTTCCGGCAGCTCGGCGCCCAGGTGCTGGGTATCGTCGAGAACATGAGCTATTTCATTCCACCAGACCAGCCGGATCGCCAATACGACCTTTTCGGGTCGGGCGGCGGCGAAAAGACCGCTCGGGAGTTGGACGTTCCGTTGCTCGGCTGCATTCCCCTCGAAATAGCCCTGCGCGAAGGGGGCGATCGCGGCACGCCAATCGTGCTTGCCGACCCCGATTCGGCATCGGCTCAGGCGCTGACAGAAATTGCCGGCCGCGTGGCTGCCCGCGTCTCCGTGGTCGCTCTAACCTAACCGTGCCCCGTCCCCGATCGATCTGTGTCGGTCGGGGACGCGGCGACCCATTGGTCTGCAGGTGAGCGCGTTTACCCCAAACCGAGGTGCGTGCGAGGATGCACTCTCCAGGATCGCTTGCATGCCCTATCTTGTGGCAGTCCCAGACAGAATATCCACATGTCCGTATTTCTTACGCTTGGCGTCATTGCGATCGCGCTAATTTTTTTCGTTGGCGAGTGGTGGCCGGTTGACTTCACCGCGTTAATGGTTGCGATCGCCCTGATGGTATTGGGGTTGGTAACGCCCGAAGAGGGCATCTCCGGTTTCGGCAACACGGCAACGGTGACCGTGATGGCTATGTTCGTCCTCAGTGCCGGGGTGGCGCGGACGGGAGCCTTGCAGACTGCACGGGACTTTTTGATCCGCTGGGGCGGGCGATCGCCGCGCCGTCAAATCGCCGTCATGAGCCTGGTCGTCGGGCCGATTTCCGCCATTATCAACAACACGGCCGTTGTCGCAGTGTTTTTGCCGATCGTCGAAGATTGGTGCAAGAAACAGGGCATGTCGGTCTCGCGGCTGCTGATGCCGCTGTCGTTTGCAGCAATTCTTGGCGGCACGATGACTGTTGTCGGCACGTCCACGAACGTCCTGGCCAGCAACCTCTCGCGACAGTTGGGCTACGGAGAGTTCCACCTCCTGCAGTTTGCCGGAATGGGCGCGCTCACCTTCGTAATTGGAGCAGCCTATCTGACATTTGTAGTGCCGCGCCTGCTCGGCCGGCGTCCAAGCTCGGGCGTGCGAGCGGCGGCCGAGCAGGCAAGTATTTCCAACGTTAGTGAAAACGTGGTTTGGGGCGATCGCGACTACGGACTGAACGATTACGTCAGCGAACTCGTTGTTGCCCAGCGCTCGAACTTGGTGGGGCAGACCCTGCGAGCGAGCGAGCTGCAGCGGAAGTTCGACGTTGACGTGCTGGAGCTAATTCGCGACGGCGTGCATTTCCCTCAGCCCCTAGCCGATAAGGTGCTTAAGGCCGGCGATATTTTGCTCGTGCGCGGGACCAGCGCCGATCTCCTGCAGATTCGCGACGAGCGCGGTCTCGACATTCTCCCCGAGGTTAAGTTTGGCAAAGAGGCGATCGCCGCGCAGCTTGAGACCGGCGAGGAACGCATTGCCGAAGTGCTGATCTTATCGAACTCGCGTCTGATTAGCTCTACGCTCAAAGACTTACGTTTTCGCCAGCGCTACAACGTGACCGTGTTGGCAATCCGGCGCGGTCAGGACGTCCTGCGCGAGCGCTTGGGACGCGTTCCCCTGCGTTTTGGCGACTTGCTGTTAGTGCAGGGACCGCGCGAGAGCATCCTGGGCTTAAAAACCACCCGCGAGCTGCTCGTGATCGACCAAGCCGATCGCGAAAGTTTGCGAACGAACAAGGCTGCGATCGCTGTGGCAATTGTGGCCGGGGTGGTGGGGCTGGCAGCGCTGAATTGGTTGCCGATCGTCGTCGGGTCGCTGTTGGGCGCGGTCTTCATGGTGCTAACCGGTTGTTTGCGTCCGGGCGAAATCTACGGGGCCGTGCGCTGGGACGTAATTTTTTTGCTGGCGGGGCTAATTCCACTGGGGATTGCGATGGAGAAGTCGGGGACGACGCGCTGGCTGGCCGATTGCCTGCTCGCTCTCGGCGGCAACTTGTCTGGATATTGGGTGCTGTTCTTTTTCTACGTGGCGACGGCTCTGCTCACCGCCGTGCTCTCGAATAATGCATCGGTGGTGCTGATGTTACCCGTTGCCGTTAACGTTGCGAACTCGCTACAGCTCAACGCGATCGCCTTCATGTTTGCCGTGGTGTTTGCTGCCTCGCATAGCTACATGACGCCCCTCGGCTACCAGACGAATACGATGGTCTACGGTCCGGGCGGCTATCGGTTTACGGACTTTATTCGCGTCGGCGCACCGCTGAGCCTGTTACTCGCCGCGACGACCCCGCTGCTGACGATTTGGATTTACGGGTTGGAGATGCCTGCACCGCTGCCTTGAACCTGCTCCTAACGCGATCGCGGTCCTCCAAGAGCTGAGGTGGAGGTCGGCTCTCTGGATAGAGGCGCAGTTAATGGCGATTGGGGCTGTAGATCGGCGCGATCGGTTGGGGCGATCGCCCCATAGGCACTGCTTGGAACTGTGGGCTAGACTCGGGGTGCAACACTCTGTTTGCACTAGGGGATTGAAGAACATGGTTATTGCCGCAAGCGCGCGTCCGAGCGAACGCGCCGAGTTTATTCAGAAGACCTACTTGCACCTGGCAGGTGCGGTCGCTGCGTTTATCGTCTTTGAATTCTTGCTGTTTGAAACGGGAATTGCTCAAGGGCTGACGGCACTGCTCTTCGGCAATGGCGGACTCGCTTGGCTGCTCGTTCTGGGAGCGTTCATGCTGATCGGATGGCTGTCGCGCGGTCTGGCTGCGCGTGCCGATGACACGAATCTGCAGTACCTGGGACTCGGGTTGTATGTCTTCATCCAGGGCATCATCTTCGCGCCGATGTTGTTTGTCGCCCACACCTACTTCCAGGGCGAAAACATCATTGCCACTGCCGGCGTGCTGACCGTAGCGATGTTCGGCGGGCTGACGGCGATCGCCTTCACGACAGGCAAGGATTTCACCTTCCTGGGCGGCATTCTCCGGATTGCCGGATTTGTGGCGCTGGGGCTGATCGTCTGCTCGCTGATTTTCGGATTCTCGCTGGGACTGTGGTTCTCGGCTGCGATGATTATCTTCGCGTCGGGTGCCATTTTGTACGACACCTCAAACGTCCTGCATCACTTCCAAACTCATCAGCACGTGGCCGCAGCCCTCGAACTGTTTGCGTCGGTAGCACTGCTCTTTTGGTACATCCTGCGGTTGCTAATGCAGCTTTCGCGGAATTAAACGCGACGAATCGCGCAGGTTTCCGAGTGAGGTTACTGCTCGACCGATTCGCCGACCGGACGCCGATTGCGGCGCGTCTCCCACCACCACGCCAGGAGAATTACCGCGATCGCCAAAACCAGGGCAAGCACTCCGAACTGCGCGACCCAGCTCGCGATTTGCCCCAAAGGTACGACGCGGCCGAGACCGAACGCCAGAGTGACCATTGCTAGAGCCCAAAACGCCGCTCCAGCAGCATTACAGACTAAGAATTCCAGATAGGGCATCCGTGCGATACCGGCCAGCGGTCCGGCAAAAATGCGCAGCAGCGTCACGAATCGCCCGAAGAAGACGGCTTGGCGCGCGCTGCGACCGAAGCGATCGCGGGCAGTTTGCAGTTGCACTTCAGAGATGCGGAACCAGCTGCCGACGCGAACTACGAGCGGCCAGCCACCAGTCCGTCCCAACCAATACCCGCAAGTGTCGCCGAGGATGGCGCCGGCGATCGCACTGCCGAGGACGCGGCCATAGTCCAGTTCGCCATTGCCTGCCAGATAACCGCCGGTGAGTGCAATCGTTTCGCCCGGGAGCGGCAGTCCGGTATTTTCCAGCGCGATGCCGAGGAAAACTGCCCCGTAGCCGTAACTGCGGGCGAGTTCTTGCCAGGTCTCGAGCGATAACCAATCCATTGTGTACCTTGTCGGATGCAGAGAGCGTCGCTCGCCCGTCGATCTTGCGGATGTTTGAGGATAAGGGCGATGCGATCGGCAGCAATCCTAACGTACCTCCGCGGGCTTAATCCCCGCTGAGCAGGTCCTGAAGTTGAGCTTCGTCGAGGACGGCAACGCCGAGCTTTTGAGCTTTGTCGAGTTTGGATCCGGCGTTGGCACCGCAGACGAGGTAGCTAGTTTTGGAGCTAATGGAGTTGGTAACTTTACCCCCTGCTGCTTCGATCGCGGCTTTGGCATCGTTGCGCTTGAGGGTTGGCAGCGTGCCGGTGATAACGAAGGTGGTGCCGGCTAGCGGACCGCCATCGCTATCGTCTCTGGCTGGGCGCGGGACGCCGACGAACTGCACGCCCGCCTTCCCGAGCTGGTCGACGAGGCCGCGGTTGGCGTCGATGCGGAACCATTGATGGACCGATCGCGCAATTTCCCCGCCGATGCCGAAGACAGCTTCCAGGTCTTCAACCGGGGCAGTCGCGAGGTCGTTGACGTTGGGAAAATGCTCCGCGAGGATTTTGGCATTAACGCTGCCGACGAAGCGGATGCCCAACGCGTAAAGCACGCGCGACCAAGGCTGAGTTTTGGAACGAGCGATCGCAGCTGCCAAGTTCTCGGCAGATTTCTTGCCCATGCGCTCCAGCTCGGCGATCGTCTCGGGCCGCAAGGTATAGAGGTCGGCTACCGAGCGCGCGAGCTGGCTGCGGGTCAATTGCTCGACGATTTTCTCGCCGAGTCCGTCGATATCCATCGCATCGCGCGATGCCCAGTGCACGATCGCGCCTTTGACGATCGCGGGACAGGAGACATTGAGGCAGCGGGTAACGGCTTCGCCTTCGGGTCGCACGAGTGCCGTGCCGCATTCGGGGCAGTGGGTTGGCATCGTGAAGGGCTGGGTGCCATCCGGACGCAAAGACGGCAGCACGCGCAGCACTTCCGGAATGATCTCCCCGGCTTTGCGGACGATCGCGGTATCGCCAACGCGCACGTCCAGTTCGGCCACGCGGTCGCCATTGTGTAAGGTGGCGCGCTGCACGGTGGTGCCGGCTAATTGCACGGGTTCCAGTATCGCCAGCGGTGTAACAGCCCCAGTCCGCCCGACGTTCACGGCGATGTCCTTGACGCGAGTGGGAACTTCTTCAGCAGGGTATTTCAGCGCGATCGCCCAGCGAGGGAATTTCTGGGTGAAGCCAAGTTGTTGCTGGAGCGCGCGACTGTCGAGTTTGACGACGACGCCATCGGTCAGATACGGCAAGTCTTGCCGCCGCTCTGCCCAGTATTCAAAGTAGTCGCCCACATCCTGCAGCGACGGGCAGCGGCGGCGGTTCGGGTTGACTTTGAAGCCGAGTTTCTGCAGCAGTTCCAGGGATTCCCATTGCGAAGCGGGCGAGGCGATCGCGGTACGTTCGTCATCCTCAGCATCGGCAATAAGAAGGGTGTAGGCAAAGAAATCCAATCGCCGTCGGGCTACCACGTTGGGGTCGAGCTGGCGCAGGGTGCCGGCAGCAGCATTGCGAGGGTTGGCGAAACGGTCGAGTGCTTGGCGATCGCGTTCTCGATTAATGTCGGCAAAGACATCAAGGGGCAGGAAAGCTTCGCCGCGAATCTCTAAGCGCTCGGGCGGGTTTTCGATTCGCAACCGCAGCGGAATCGCGCGAATGGTTTTGACGTTGGGCGTGATGTCTTCGCCCGTGATGCCGTCGCCGCGAGTAGTGCCGCGCGTGAGGACGCCTTGCTCGTAAGTTAGCGCGAGAGCGGAGCCGTCGATTTTGAGTTCGCAAGTGTAGGCAAAGTCGGCGATGTTGGCAGTGTGGCGCCGCCAGCGCTCTTCCCACTTGGCAAGCTCGGCCATTCCGAAGGCGTTTTCGAGGCTGTAGAGCGGGATATTGTGCTTGACGGACGTAAATTTCTCTGCCGCCCGGCCGCCGATGCGCAGGGTAGGACTGTCGGCGGTGGCGAGGTCGGGGTGCTCGGCTTCGAGGGATTGCAGTTCGCGCAGGAGGCGATCGTAGACAGTGTCTTCTAGAGTTGGAGCGTCGAGGACAAAGTATTCATAGTTTGCCTGCCGGAGTTGCTGGCGCAACTGCTCGACGCGCTTGACGATCGCTGTTTCTACCATCCCTGCATCCCCTCGCTCGACCCTCAGGATAGTTGACTTTCCGGGCAGGCGGTAGCGGCAGAACGCCCGAGGCGAGTCAGTCTCGCCGGCGCTGCCCCAAGCTCTTGCCCGGCAATGGAATAACGGCTGCGAGCGGTCGGGCAGCAAACCAACCTAGAGCCCCCCCGCTTCGACAAGTCCGGGGCAACGATTTACAAGCCAAGCGCGATCTCCGAACCCATTTTTCGCCTAGCGAACGAACTCGACCGGTTCGGTGGGATATTCGAGTATCCGTGCGGGTACCCTAGCATTTATGACGACTTGAGTTTCTATACGAATCGGGACATTTGAACACGGTCACTCAAACTGCGATTGCCGTCTGGATGCCCAGCGTGTCGAGCCAATTCAGTCGCTCCATCCTCGATAGTTCTGGACTGCTGAAGTTCTCGCCCGCCTGGTTTGCTCAAAGCTTCTCTCCGAGTCATTGCCAATACGAGCGGGTGACATGCCCCAGCTCGGGGCCGTATTGCATCATTGCTCGAGGCAAAGTAGAAATTCCACACTGATCGAAGAAAACTCGCTTACCCAAGCCAAACAGGTCGCCTTCCATTTAATTTAAACAATTGACTCGGAGCATCTGGCTATGCCCGCCTATATAAATCGACTCTCGCTCATCCCGATCGCCGGCTTGACTGCGATCGCGATCGCGCCGGCCGCTGCGGAACCTCCAAGCAGGTCAGGAATTCAGTTCCGCTGCACCTTCGATGCAGGGCTGCCAACGACGGTCGCCCACAACCCTTCCATCAGTCGCGCGATGCCCATCATCCGCTGGCAATCTCAGTACTTCGCCGAGTCAGGGTTCGACAATCTCACGCGCTGCCAGCAAGTGACCGCTCGTTTTCAGCAGGCCTACGCTCGCGGGGACCTGAATTACATCACGGCCGGCGTTGTGAACGGCTTACCTGTTATCTGCGCGACCCACCAACGCGGCACGTGTAATCACAGTAACGTGCTGTTCACGCTCGAACCCGACCGGAATGCCGCGACGACCCTGAAGGAGTTGTTTGCCGTTCGCCATCAAAGTGGCGGTCCGCTCGTCCGCGGCGGAGAGCCGACGTATCCGTATATCGACGTGCGCGAAGCCCTCGCGCCGCTGGCAACCGAATTGGGAACCCAAAGCGAGCCGACACCGGATTCCTGGCGTGAGGAAACCCTCGACGAGTCTGCTGACGTGCCCGAAGCCAAGCCGGAGCAGCTGTTTTAGCAGCGATGTTGTGGATTCGAACAAACTCGACTCTGCTGCGGGCTGCGGTCTCGCCGCTCGCCTGCGCCCTACCCGTTGTGCTGCCGAACGTCAACCATCCTGCTCGATCGATGAGCTGGCCCGGATGCGTTAGTTGATATTCTCTAAGCGAATGCGTGGGTCCGCAAACTTAAGGGCGAGATCCGCTAAGAAGTTGCCGACAATCAACATCAACGCGCCCATCAATAAGCTTGCCATTACCAGGTAGATGTCCTGAGCGAATACGGCTTGCAAGATTAATCGGCCCAACCCCGGCCAGCTAAAGAAATACTCGGCAATAAACGCTCCGCCAAGCAGACTCGCAAACTCGAAGCCGAGCAACGTAATCAGCGGGTTAATGGCGTTGCGGAGTGCGTGAACGTAGAGCACTCGATTTTCGGGCAAGCCCTTGGCGCGAGCAGTTTGGATGTAATCCTGACGCAAGACGTCGAGCAACTCGCCGCGGGCGATCCGCTGAAGGCCGGCAAAGCTAGTGATGCTCAATGCGACGGTGGGCAGGAGAGCGTGCCAGGCAACATCCAAAACTTTCTGCGGCAGCGAAAGCGAATCGAAATCAAGACTCGTCATGCCGCCAACCGGGAATAGCGGCGACGTATTCTGAGCCAGGATTAACAGCAGCAATGCCGTGATAAAACTCGGGAAGCCCTGCCCCAAATAACTCAGCGTGCGGAGGACGCGATCGCTGAATTGGTTTTGCTGCACCGCGCCGACAATTCCCAAGGGAATCGCGATCGCCCAGGTCGCGATCGTCGACGTCACGGCTAGTAAAAGCGTTGCCGGCACCCGCTCGGCAATCAGTGCCGTTACGGAACGGTTATAAATGAAGCTTTCCCCGAAGTCGCCGCGCAGAATGACGTTGCGCAGCCATAAACCGTACTGAACGATCGCGGGTTTGTCCAAGCCAAAGCGGGCGGTCAGGTCCGCAATCGTTTCCGGCGAAATTTGCGGATTTTGCCGCAGCGTATCGAGATAGTTGCCCGGTGCTAATTGAATGATGGCAAAACTAAGCAACGACGCCAGCAGTAGCGTTAGCAGGGCCTGTCCCACTCGCTTGAGCGCATAGAGCGCGGTGTCATTACTGGCAATTGCGTCGACTCGCGATTGCCAGCGACTGACGCGCTGCGACCGATTGGGTTGAGGAGTTGAGTCCGTCATGATGCGCTCCTAGCTCGAGCGAACAACCGCAAGACCGAACCGGGCCCGGAACGTTGCCCGGTTCAATATTCTAAAAGCGTAACGATCGGGACATCGGGCAGCTGCGATCGCCCGCCGAGGTCGCGGAGCTCGATAACGAAAGCAAAGCCAACGACGTAACAGCCGATGTTGTCGATCAAGTTTGCCGTTGCCCGTGCCGTCCCGCCAGTGGCGATCAAGTCATCTACGACCAACGCCTTGCTTCCGGCAGGCATTGCATCTTGGTGAACTTCGAGGCGATCGGTGCCGTATTCTAGGTCGTACTCGATCGTGTGGACGGCCGCTGGGAGTTTACCCGGCTTGCGGACGGGGACGAACCCAGCGCCGAGGGCGCAAGCCAGCGTGGGCGCGAACATAAAGCCGCGCGACTCGATGCCGATGACGTAGTTGGGCGCGATACCGGAGTTCTGGATGCGCTCGACTAGGAGGTCGAACGTTATCTGCAAAGCATCGGGGTTGTGCAGCAGTGTCGTGATGTCGCGAAACTGAATGCCGGGCTTGGGAAAGTCCGGAACGGTTCGGACCGACGCCTTGAGGATTTCTAACTTAGACTCCATCACATCCACCAGTAACAAGTCGGGTTGCGATCTCGCGCGATCGCACCGCACGGAGATCTTCGGCTGCGCGATCGCGTCGCTCGATCGTCATCTCAACGGATACGCCTCAATGCGCATCTGAAAAAGTGTAAACTATGGCGTTGCTAGCCGCTGTCGGTTGACTACCAACGCGTTAGCGTTGGGCGACCCGCTAGAGTGGAACTGTTTATGCTGTAATTGCACTCCTGCCGTATCAGCTGCCTATAGCCGCGATCGCCTCGGTGGAGCCATCTGCCGTTCGACAGTCACTTGCATACGTCACGCGCCCGGTTTCACGTACTCGGTTTCATGAGTCAATCAGCGAGCGTTACTTCCGAACAACAACCCGACTGGCACAGCCCGCCCGCGCCCACGGTGCCGTCTATTCTGGAGAGCTTACCGGACTTCGCGCTCGCCGACGATCGCTGCTCGCCTCACGTGCAACAGCGGATCGATTTGTTTTTGCTGGCTCTCGAAGCCCTCGAACTCGGTGGCTCCGAGCGAATGCTTGTTGCGGCACGAGATCTGCAACTGCAATCTCTAGTCAGCAACCGCGTCGTCCTCTGGCGCTTGCGCTGCACCAATCCCTGGCGTCGCTCCTATGCGCGGCGATCGCTGACGCAGGCCGAGGCAAAAGCGCTGACGCTGGTTGCCACGCGCCGCGCCAAACAGCTCACCGTCGCGATCCGGCAACTTGTCATGGTGCAGACGCAGCTGCGAGACAAAAAATTGACCATAAATAGCCACGTGCGTCTGACGCAGTATCTCGATCGCTTCAGCGCGCATTTTCGCGGACGCATGAACCCGCGACGCGCGAAGGTCGCCATGTATCTGGGCGATCGCGCTCAGCTCGACGCGCTGGCATTGTTGCTACTGTCCCGGTTGCTGTTTTTGACCGGTACGACGGGCGCCCAGCGGCTGTGGAGCAGCCTGTTTGACGGAGAGATTCGGTAGACACGTTTGCGAACTTTGACGGAGAGAGCGGATGAGCATCCGGCGTCAGTACAGCTTGCCCAACTGCACCCTCACTCTTGACGGATGGAGCCATGAAGCCGACGCGCTTGAGTTGCGTCCGCCCCTATCGATCTTGACCGGTGTCGAGTGCCGTTTCCTCGGTCGAGACGAGCATCTCAGCGGCGATCGCGACTTCCTCACCAACTTGGTTGCGGCAGCCAATGCTTACGCTCAAGCGCTGCTCAGCGGCATCGCGCCCAATCAACCCGATCGCGGCGATCGCGCAATTTCCTTCACCGCCGGCGACGATGAGGGTACCCACCTCCTGCTCGTGCACGCACCCGATGCGCGTATGCCCGACGACACCAGCAAGGACGATGGCGACCGGGGCCCGGGCGAGCTGCTGCAAGTCGAGTTAACGACGGTGCAGTTGTTCGATCTCGTCGAGGCGATCGACCAATTCTTGACCGATCGCGCGACACTTCCGGATATGTCCCTTGAGCTGACGCCGCTGCCGAAGCACCTGCGCAAACCGGACAAACCCCTCGCCGAGCGTGCGAAACCGGCCGCGATCGGTGCTGCGGGCTTTGTGGCTGCGGCTCTCGCCTTCTACATGCTCCCCGTTCCCGAGACACGAGCGCCCGAATCGACCGAGCCCCAACAAGAGTCGGCTCTTGACCCGAGCGAATTCGGCGCGGTCGGCGCAACGTTCCCCGACGATATCGAAACCGTCCTCGCCACGGCACTGACCGTCTCCGATGCCGCAGAGCAAAGCGCATTGGGCGCGCGCCTCCGCGACGAGATTGAAGCCGCCTGGGACAGCAACGCGAATGCGCTCGATACACCGTTGGAATATCGTATCTGGGCGGACGCCACCGGCAACCTATTGGGCTATCAGGCACTCGAACGAAGCAATCGCCCGCTTGCTGCCGCTCCCGTACTGCCACGCCTCGTCACGCCACCGGATGTTAGCGGTACCGAGCCGTTGCACGTGGCTCAGTTTCAGCTCACCTTCAACCCCGATGGCAGCGTCGCGATCGCGCCGCAGTCTGTTGAACCGTAACGGACGAAATTAACCTTACGGGAGGGATCGGTCGTGCTCGTGCCCGACACGGGATCTGTTCGGGCAGTCAGGATGAGGCGATCGTCCGATCGCGCTCGGAGGCCGTTCCCGGAACTATTGGGAATTCCTTTGTTCTGAAATAACTACTCTGCTCGGAGCCGCAGCAGTCAGTCTGGAGACTACCCGGTCGCAAGTTGACGATCCCCAGCTCGACCAGTAGCGTATATCCATCGCATCGACCAAACGCGTTAGAGGAGCGACCGGACCCTATGTGCGGAATCGTCGGTTACATTGGCACGCGCCCGGCAACGGAGATCCTGCTGTCTGGGCTAGAGAGCCTCGAATATCGCGGTTATGACTCGGCTGGTGTCGCGCTCGTCGAATCCGGCAAGCTGCACTACGTCCGAGCGAAGGGCAAGCTGCACAATCTCCGCACCAAGCTCGAAATGCTCCCCGTCACGGCGCAAATCGGCATCGGGCATACGCGTTGGGCAACCCATGGCAAGCCCGAAGAGCACAACGCCCACCCGCACGTCGATATGGCCGGGCGCGTTGCCGTCGTCCAGAATGGCATCATCGAGAACTACCGCGAGCTGCGCGCCGAACTGAAGGCTCGAGGCCACGAGTTCTCCTCCGACACCGATACCGAAGTCATCCCGCATCTCATCGCCAGCTACCTAGCAAACGCCGAGGAAAACGCGACATCGGGCTCGCCCTCGTTCTTCTTGGATGCCGTCCGCAAAGCAGTACAGCGCCTAGAAGGTGCCTTTGCGATCGCCGTCCTTTGTGCCGACTACCCGGACGAGCTGATCGTCGCGCGCGAGCAGGCACCGCTAGTGTTGGGCTTCGGACCAGGAGAGTTTTTCTGCGCTTCGGATACGCCCGCGATCGTGCCCCACACCCGCGCCGTGTTGACCTTAGCCAACGGCGAACTCGCGCGACTGACGCCTCTGAGTGTTGAAGTTTACAACCTGGCTGGCGATCGCCTCAAGAAAGCGCCGCGCACGCTTGACTGGAACCCAATTCAAGTGGAAAAGCAAGGCTACCGCCACTTCATGCTCAAGGAGATCTACGAGCAGCCGGGCGTGGTGAGAACCTGTTTGGAAGCCTATCTCAATAGCGATTGGCAGCCCGACGATCCGGCGTCGCGACCGGTGGACTTAGGTCTGCCGGTCGCATTGCTTGACAATTTAGAGCACGTGCAAATTCTTGCCTGCGGGACGAGTTGGCACGCGAGCCTGGTCGGCAAATATCTCTTGGAGCAACTGGCGGGAATCCCAACCGTTGTGCAGTATGCCTCGGAAGCACGCTATGCCCCCACACCGCTGACGCCCAATACGCTAACCATCGGCGTGACGCAATCGGGCGAGACCGCCGACACCCTCGCCGCCCTAGACCTCGAGCGGGAACGCCGCAGGGATCTTGCCCCAACCCTACAGGCACGCTTGCTCGGCATCACCAACCGTCCGGAAAGCTCTCTTGCCCAGCTCGTCGATACCATCATCGATACTCGCGCGGGGATCGAGATCGGCGTTGCCGCTACAAAAACGTTCGTAGCGCAACTCGTCGGGTTTTACTGCCTCGCCCTAGACCTCGCCTGGCAACGCCAGGCACTGTCTGGCGATCGCATCGCTCGGATCTTGGCTGGTTTGCGACACTTACCCGGCCAAATCGAACTCGTTTTGGAATGCCAGGAACGCTACATCGAAGACTTCGCCCACGGATTCAACAAGACACAGGACTTCATCTTCCTCGGACGCGGCATCAACTTTCCCATTGCCCTCGAAGGTGCCCTCAAGCTTAAAGAAATTAGCTATATCCATGCCGAAGGTTACCCTGCCGGCGAAATGAAGCACGGGCCGATCGCCCTCCTCGACGAGCGCGTGCCTGTTGTAGCCATTGCCATGCCAGGCGTGGTGTACGAAAAAGTTCTCTCGAATGCTCAGGAGGCAAAAGCGCGGGACGCGCGGTTGATCGGTGTCACTGTTGCCAACGACAGCCATGCTGCCGAAATCTTTGACGACCTGCTGCCGGTTCCCGAACTCGAGGAACTGCTCTCGCCAATCTTGACCGTCGTCCCGCTGCAGTTGCTGGCTTATCACATTGCCGCCCGTCGCGGTCTCGACGTGGATCAACCGCGCAATCTCGCCAAGTCGGTGACGGTCGAGTAGCGTCCGATTGTCTCGAAAGTTTGATTTTGTTGGATAGTGTCGGGCGAACGACGGCTGGATTTACCTATCCTCAAGTCGCCCCGCGTTTCCGCAAAATCACTTCCGCGATCGCCAGATCGACTGGCGTCGTCACCTTCAGATTCGTCTCCTCCCCTTCCACCACCTGCACTGGCAACTCGCAGCGCTCGAACAACGCTGCATCGTCCGTGACTTGCCAGCCGCGCGCGCGTCCTTCCCGGTGGCAGCGCAACAGCTCCGGAACCGCAAATCCCTGCGGGGTCTGTGCTGCCCACATGCGCGTGCGATCGGGCGTTGCGCAAATCATCCGCTGCTCGTTCACCAACTTGAGTGTATCCTTGACCGGTACCGCCGCGATCGCCCCCAGGTGCTCCGCCAGCGACTCGCTCAGGCGATCGAATAACGCTGGCGTCGCCAAACAACGCGCCCCATCGTGAATCGCCACCTGCGTCGCCCCTGCCGGTAACGCCTGCAATCCTGCGAACACCGACTCCTGGCGCGTTGCCCCGCCGATCGCGAATTGCACCGGCACCGCAAGCGTTAACTCCGCCAAGATCGCTTCAAATGCCGGAAAATCCTCTGGCTGACCGATCAACCCGATCCAGCTTACCGACGATGCTGCTGCGACAGCCTCTAGGGTCCAGCTCATCAGCGGACGGTCCATCAGCGGCAAGAGCAGCTTGTTCTTCTTCGCGCCCATGCGCCGGCCGCGACCGGCAGCGGGGATCAGTAAATGCATAGCAGGAGTTAGCTCTAGGTGCAAGGAATCGCGTGCGCGCGCATTCCATACACCATGTTTCTATAAAATTGAGCTGAATCTATCCCGCAGGCTCCGAAAAGATGCGTATTTTAGCCCTCGTCCCCGGCGGTATCGGCGATCAAATTCTATTCTTCCCCACCCTCGCCGACCTCCATCAAAAGTACCCCGATGCCTCCATCGACGTTATCGCCGAGCCGCGCGCGATCGCTGCCTACCGCGTGTGCCCCTACGTCCGTGCCGTGCCCTTTGACTTTAAGGGTCGCAACAGCCTTGCCGACTTTGTCAATCTCCTCGGCATCATCCGCGATCGCGAATACGAAGTTGCCCTTGCCCTGGGGCAACGCTGGACTGTCGGGCTGCTGCTATGGCTCAACGGCATCCCCAATCGCATCGGTTACGCCACGAATCCATCTTGGTTCCTCACCAACCCCGTTCCGCTCAAAAACGAGCAATACGCCGCCTACATGTACCACGACCTGCTGCGCGGGCTCGACATCGCAACGCCGTGCAAGCCGCCGGAGCTCGTTCTGGCCAAAACTGACATCACCTGGGCCGAAAACGAACAACAACGCCTCGGTCTCGGCGACGGGTACATCCTCGTCCACGGCGGCTCCAGCCGGCTTGCGATCGCTAAGGGCATCGACAAGATCTACCCCGTTGAAAAATGGCAACAGGTGCTGGCCGATATCCGCACCAAACAACCCGACCTGCCGATCGTCGTCCTGCAGGGTCCGGAAGACACCGAGTTCGTTGCCGAGATCGCTCAAACCGTTCCGAACTTGAAAGTGACCTCGCCCCCGGACATCGGCAAGCTCGCTGCCTTCATAGGCGGCGCCAACCTCATGCTTTGCACGGACAGCGCGCCCATGCACCTCGCCGTTGCCGTCGGCACCTATACCATTGCTTTGTTCGGACCCACCCAAGCAGCGAAGCTACTGCCGCCCGAAAGCAAAACGTGCGTCGGCATCCAATCGCCCAGCGATCGCATCGCCGACATTCCCGTGGATGCCATTCTTAAAGCAATTTGGGGAAACTAGCCCGTGTCTGCAGCCGTCTTTCTCGACCGCGATGGCGTTCTCAATATTGAAGCCGGGTACATCCACGATGTTGCCGATCTCCAGCTCGTACCCGGTGCTGCCGCTGCCGTGCGCCAGCTCAACGAGCGCGGCTACTTCTGCTGTCTGGTATCCAATCAATCCGGACCCGCCCGCGGCTATTACCCCGTTGCCCACGTCGAAGCCCTCCACACCCGCTTGTGCAACTTGCTCTATGCCGACGCCGGAGCCAGGCTCGACGCCCTGTATTTCTGCCCGTACCTGAGTCCGCCTGCCGGGGGCAGCAATCCCGAGCTTGCCTGCTGGAGTACGTGGCGCAAGCCCAATACCGGCATGCTTGTTGCTGCCGCCTGGCAACACGAGCTTGACTTATCCCGGAGTATTGTCATCGGCGATAAAGCGACCGATGTCGATCTAGCGCATAATGCTGGCGCAACCGGCATCCTTGTTCGAACGGGCTACGGGGCACAAGTCCTCGGCGGGCGTTACCAACACGCCACGCGCCCGGACTACATCGCCGACGACCTCAGTGCCGCCGTGGCTTGGATTCTGGGAAACCGAGCGATCGCCCCGCTCTAAGAGCGAGCAACTCGCGCTCTAAGGTTCGTTATTCGACCTCAATAACTGCTTGCGGTTGCTGCGGACGTATCCCTATCCAGCTCGCCATCGTCGAGATGCCAGCATCCACCTCTGTCATAATTATCGACGCCGCCGAGATCTTCAGCCGCCAGCACCACCGTTATTCAGCCACCAAAACCACCGTAATATTATCCGAACCGCCTTTATCCTTAGCTGCTTCCACTAGTCGGTAAGCGGCTTCTTGACACGATGGACTGGTCTCGATGTACGAACAGATGAGATCTTCAGACAACTCGCCGGTCAAACCGTCGCTGCAAAGCAACAGGCGATCGCCGGAGGCGATGTCGAGCTGTTGAATCTCAATGTTGTCTAACTCTTGACGTCCCAAACACTGCGACAGCACGTGCCGCCAGGGATGCACGCTGGCTTCCTCAGGGGTAATCGTCCCTGCCCGCAGCGCCCAGCTCACCCAAGTGTGGTCCTCAGTCACAAGCTCCAGTTTGGAATCGCGCAACACGTAGAGGCGCGAATCGCCCACGTGCGCGCACCAAGCTTCGTTATCCCGGAACAGGGCCAAGACTACCGTCGTTCCCATTTCTGCCCGCTCGGGATTGACTTGTTGGTCCTCAAGAATTGCTTGGTTAGCCTGAATGATGGCATTGCGGAGCAGCAAGTCCGAAACCGCTCCCGAGTCGGTCCAGTATTGGTCAATGTAGGCACTAATGCACTCGGTTGCCAGCTTACTGGCTTCCTGACCGCCGGCATGCCCGCCCATGCCGTCTGCGACGATGAAAAAACGGCCGTCAGGATCGGCATAGTAGCTGTCTTGGTTGACAGCTCGTACGAGTCCCGTATCGGTGAGCCCTACGAAGCAACGTCCCATAACTTGCGAAGATAACGCAACACACAACGAGGAAAATTGATATCTTGCTCTTTAGTCTATAAGTTAAGCCTATTGAGCCAGCCCGTTACAGCTGCTAAAAACAGCAGATTGTCGGAGCAATTCCGCCAACTCTAGCACGTCCGGAAGCGTCTGAAGCACCAGGGAACAGCTACGGCATGCGATCCCAACGGTCGAGTCGCTTGAGCAAGCGAATGTAGCTAAACCCGATTGCAGCCGCGGCACCGACAACGATGAGCGCAAGCAGAATCTGCTCGTGGACAATGAGAATCGTCGCGGACAGGGCAAATGCCGCAATCAGGATTGCGTAATGCGTGCCTAATTGGACCCCGCTAATCCGGCGCAGGATACGCTCGGTTTCAATCGAGCGCACCCGCACGCGCAGGTCGCCCCGCTCGAGCTTGTCGATCGCTTCTTCCAGACGACGGGGCAAACCGAGGGCGGTCGAACTCACCTGAGCAGCTTGCCGTCCAAGCTCATCGAGAATGGTGTTGCCGTTGTTGCCGTTTCCAGTAGTCATAAGCTCTAGTGCAAAAGGTTGCGCGACTTCCATAAAGTTAAAATGCGGATCGAGCCCTTTACCGACGCCCTCAAGCGTAGAAAAAGCTCGCATCACGAAGGTAAAGGTTGCTGGGAAGCGAAAAGGTTGGTTGTAAGCAATTTCGTACAGATCCTCGCTGATAGCAGCCACGGACTGCTCCTCAAATGGCTCGTCCATAAAGTGATCGAGCATGTACTGCACCGATCGTCGAACGGGACCCATGTCTTCAGCCGGCTCGATCGCGCCCAGCTCGACTAAAGAGTCGATGACGCGGTTGGCGTTGCGCTCGGCAATCCCGAAGAGGGTATCCATTAGCTGCTCGCGCACGTTCGCTTCGATACGCCCCATCATCCCGAAGTCGTAGAAGATGAGTTCGCCAGCAGGGGTCACGGCCAGATTGCCGGGATGGGGATCGGCATGAAAGAAGCCGTCATAAAGTAATTGCTGCAGGTAGGTTTCGGCCCCCAAGCGCGCGACTTCGGAGCGATCCACGCCCGCTGCCTCTAGAGCGTCGTAATGACTGACCTTAATACCGGGTACATACTCCAGAGTCAGAACCCGCAGCGAGGTGAAGCGCCAGTACACGCGAGGTACCCGCACGTGGGAGTGACGGCGGAAGTTTCGGCGAAACGTATCGGCATTGCGCCCTTCGTTAAGGTAGTCGGCTTCTTGCCAGAGAATGCGACAGCATTCGTCGTAGATGCCAAGCCAGTCGCGCCCCTCTCCCCATCGCGGATGGTTCTGAAAGTAATGTGCGATGTATTTGAGGATGGCTAGGTCGATCGAGAACAGCTGCTTGAGTCCGGGCCGCTGGACCTTGACAACCACCTCCTCACCCGTATGCAACTGCGCTCGGTGGACCTGTCCGAGGCTGGCTGCAGCGAGCGGCATCGGGTCGAAGCTGCGAAATAAGCCTTCCACCGGCTTGCCGAGTTCCTCGGCAACAATTGTGGTAGCCTGCTCGCGCTCGAAAGCCGGGACGCGATCCTGTAACTTCGCTAACTCGTCGACGTATTCGCTCGGGAAGATGTCGGCACGCGTTGAGAACAGCTGCCCAACTTTGATGAACGTCGGACCGAGTTCGAGTAAGCTCTCGCGAATCCAGGCAGCACGCGCGCGTCGGCGCGCCAGTTTTTTGTCGTCGCTATAACCGCCGAGATAGCTCCATTGCTTATCTTCGAGCTGCAAGCTAACGATCAGCGCGATCGCGAACGTCCAAATGTCGGTCCGCCGCCGCCAGCGCGAGTAGTGCTTGCGGTTCCAACGATAGGAGCGCTTGGCCGGCGGCAGTGCGGGGGCCGACTGTGTCGGCTCGGGAGGGCTAGCGAGAGCGGCTTGAGAGTCTTGAGAAAGTGCAGACACGCTGGTTCCAGGCTCGATGAGTGCCTCAGAGGCAGGATGCGATCGCGGGGAGCGGGCTTGGAAGGCGCGAGACGCACTTGGTCGCAGACGCCAGACCCCTTGGGATTACCCCTTGGATTTCTGGACTTTGTAAGCATTGAGCTCGGCACGCGCGCTGGCAATCGAAGCACGCAGGTCGTCGATCGCGGCTTGCGTATCGGCTGGGGTATTAGCAGCCATAGGAGTCCCGCTTCCCATAGGATCGTTTTCGGCAATCGTGCTGCCGGCAACGCGATCGGCACGGGCGAGCACGTCGGCACTAAACTGCCGTAAACGTTCGCGCTGCTCGGCGTCGAACTTCCCGAGTTCGCTGAGCGCTTCCGTGACGGTGCGCTCGACCTGCTCGAACATCATCTCAGCCAAAGCACGACCGATATAGAAGGCGCGATGGGTGGGATTGGTCATAAGAAGAAGAGGATTCGTGCATTTCGTAACAAATTATATCTTGGTTCTTAATCTTCCTTCTTGAAAATCCGCCAATCGTGTAGAATCCCGACCCACAAAACTGCAGTTGACCGCTCTGCCCAGACGTGAATCCGATGGCTCTCTACTGTCCAATTTTCAGGTCAGAATTTCTTGACATAGGCGCGAGATCGAAATGTCGAGATTCCTTGACTTTTCGATCCCCGCAGGCTTGAGATTCCGTTAAATGGCAGGAAATCATAGGATTGCCCCCTCGACCTCCACGGGAAGGGTTTGCTATAAATCGGTAACAGGACGGTCCCCAGCGATCCCAAAAACATATGGACAGCCTCCGGACGCACCACCAGTGCGGATTGGGATCGGGCCCGGACGACCAGTCCGGGCGGTCCAAGCTAGAACGTCATCCCCTTATGCGGAGACCTCAGTCTCATGGCTAAAGAACGCCCGCTTCTCGAAGAAATGACCCTGCGCCAACTCCGCAAGGTAGCAAGCGAGTGCAACATCTCGCGTTACAGCCGCATGCGTAAGGCACAGCTCCTAGCTGCCATTCAAGCTGTCGAACGCGATCGCCGTCGCGCCCCATCCCCCAGTCCATCTCCCTTATCGGAGGCACAAGAAGTTATGGAAGCATCCAAGTTCGAACTCGGCTCAATCGATCGCGCTGAAGAGACTCTCGCCTCGGTCGATGAAGGACTACCCGAGCTGCCCGAAGGATATGGCGAGAGTCGCATCGTCTTATTGCCCCGCGACCCGCAGTGGTCTTACACCTATTGGGATATTCCCAACGAGCACAAGGAAGAACTCCGCCGTCAAGGCGGCCAGCAACTGGCATTACGTCTTTACGATGTGACCGATGTCAGTCTGGATTTCCAGTCCCCCCATAGCGTTCAAGAATATCTAGTCGACGAGCTGGCGCGGGAGTGGTATTTGCCAATTCCGGTTAGCGATCGCGACTATGTCGTCGAGATTGGCTATCGCTGCGCAGATGGTCGCTGGTTGGTGTTGGCGCGATCCACCCCGGTTCATACACCGCCGGTTTACCCCTCTGATTGGGTCGAGGACACCTTTATCACTGTTGACTGGGAGCAAGACTTGCGCGGTCAGACGCTCTACGGGCTGGTTCCACCTCGCCAACGAGCGGGCAACGCCTACGGTCGGGTTCACGACGAGATTTTCGAGATGACAGAGTCGGTCGAAGCCCAGCGAGTGGCCGGCTCCCTCTACGGCTCGATGCAGCAAGCCCCGAGTTCTGCGGTCAGCTCTTATGTCTTCCCCTCAGGGGTTGGCATGTGGGCGTCGGGTGCTGGTGCAGTTGGCGTGCCGACCATGTCAGGTTTGAGCGGCATGACTATGTCCGGAGTCGGTGCAGTTGGCGTGCCGACCATGTCGGGCGTGAGCGGCGTGATGTCGGGTGTTGGGATGAGCGGTATGACTCTTTCCGGTGTCGGTATGGGTTTAGCCGGCATGACCATGTCGGGCGCGAGCGGCATGACCATGTCCGGTGTCGGCATGATGTCGGGTGTCGGCATGTTCTCTGCATCGGCAGCCCCCGTGCGTCCGCGTCAGTTCTGGTTAGTTGCAGATGCAGAGCTTATCGTCTATGGTGCAACGGAGCCAGATGCAACGGTCACGATCGGCGGTCGCCCGATCAAGCTCAATCCAGACGGCACGTTCCGCTTCCAGATGTCTTTCCAGGACGGTCTCATTGACTATCCGATCATGGCGGTGGCGGCTGACGGCGAGCAGACGCGCTCTATTCATATGAAGTTCGAGCGCGAAACACCGTCGCGCAACACCAATACGAAGGAAGACGCCGTGCTGGAGTGGATGGGTTGATCGTCCCCTGAAAAGTTCTCGCTACGTTCTCTAAAAAAAACACCCCTGGCTTCAGCCAGGGGTGTTTTTTTAGATGTAATACGTAAACGGCTTACCATGACACAAACTCCAGAGATTTTTACAAAATGTATGG
The DNA here is from genome assembly GCF_000473895.1 of Rubidibacter lacunae KORDI 51-2. Classification (NCBI taxonomy): domain Bacteria; kingdom Bacillati; phylum Cyanobacteriota; class Cyanophyceae; order Chroococcales; family Aphanothecaceae; genus Rubidibacter; species Rubidibacter lacunae. The sequence continues at coordinate 25,246 of NZ_ASSJ01000081.1, forward strand.
TCAAATCGAGGTTCCCACAGGCTTGGAGCAAATTGTTTTCGATAAATTTCGAGAAGTTGTCTCACTCTCTTCTGTCGCTCCTGGTGTTTAAAACGTGAATGTCCTGACCGTTAAGCAACTGGAATGCGAGCTCGCCGCCAAGACATTTGCTAGCATCAGCGTCCGAGTCGGTTTGGAACCCCCTCGCAGCCACCAGGAACAGTCGCGCGCGATCGCTCTCCACACCAGGCACAGCAGTAGTAACGCTGTTCCTCACTCAGTCCCTGCGCGCCGGTAAAGTCAGCATTTTCGACCACGGCACCCGTAAACTCACCGGAATGATAGTCCGGCAGGAGGGCGCGGCTGCGCGGGGTCGCGTCCTCCAAGCGTCCGTAGAACAGACGCGCGCTCCGTAAGTTGGCATCGGCCAAGCATGCTTCAAACAGCACGGACCGCGACAGATTCGCCCGATAGAGGTCGCATCCGCGGAGATTCGCTCGAACGGCATTCGCCTCGCTTAACTCTACCCAGCGCAAATCCGAGCCGGCCAAATCCGAACCGGCAAGCATCACGCCCAAATCAACGACGCGCACTCCACCTTCGCGATCCTCAGCGTAGCCGCCGCGACCGTCGAGAATCGGACGTCCGAGATGGCCGTCTCGCCGGAGTGGCGTTAGCAGCTTCGACTGCGAAAGAAACCGCAACACCTTTGCCTTGCCCCGAGCATCCACACTACTTAAAATTGCGGCCGTACGGCCCTCTGCAAACACCCGCTCCTGCGGCCAGTCTTCGAGCAAACCCTCATCACTTAATGCCAGATCGGATATGCCTTGGAAGTAGGAATCGATGGTTTGCTGTTGCGTAATGAGATTTTGCTGAATGGTGAGGTCGCGCGAAATCACGTATTGCCGCCAGGCTACATATACTGCCAGCACCGCGATCGCGATCTGCCCGAACGCTCCTACCCAGTCTGCCCAGGAACCGAACTCGTCCCACGCCACCCGGTCGAGCCATCGATCGGTTGCCAAGAGCGCGCCCGAATACTTCAGCAGGCCCGCAAGTGCCGCTATTGCAGCAATCCACGCAAGCACCACGTTGCGTGCATTAGGTGCCAGCGATTGCTGCAGCCACTGCCGCCCGATCGGCACCAGTGTTCTCGAGGCGATCGTTGTTAGCAACAGCGTACCGACCACACCTAGCCACGGCCAATTCAAACACCATCCCAATACGAGGACGCCCGTACTACCGAGTAGTCGCTGGACCGGCGACAAGCGCGATGCAGAAGAGATCGGCGCGCTCTCGGGGGGCTTGCCATCATCTGGATCGTCCGGTAGGTGTTGAAGAGGTACCGCTGGCGGTGGACTCGATTCAGATTGTTCGCTAGTACTCATGACCATTCCACGTGTAGCTGCTTATTCGCGAGGCAATCGCTTTAATGCCATCGGATAAATCTCACTGGAGTCGTCTCGCAAGCAGACTAGAATAGAGCCTAACGCGCTCGCGTATGAGGTTTGTGAACCGTGCTTCTACTGCAACGCTTTCTTACGGTTGGCTGTGCCCTTGGGGTCGGTACATCGGTTTGGCTGATCGACAGCGTTCGTTCTGCTAGCGCCCAATTGACTGACGGAACCCTGACCGGTCAACAGGATAGTGAGTTCGGTTCTTTAGACGGTCCTGAAGGTCTCAATCCTATAGACCTTCTTCACCGTTCCCGCCTCAGTAATGGTCGGTCGCTCCAAGATTTCTCCAATGACAGCGAACGCAGTCTCAACAACGCGAGCTCCGATTTCCGCCAGCAGCAGCAGCAGCAACTGCGCCAGACCGAACAATCTGCTAGCGACACCGAGCCAGATGTGGGGCTTTAACCGATAAACTGCCTTCCGAGCAAGTCGTTAGTGAGTCGGCTGGTTGCGGTTCTGGGGTAGGTATCGGTTGTGTCGTCTATCCCAGAGAGAAGTTTGCCCTTGACTGAGGGCTGGCATAAATCAACCGCATAATTTTGTGCATTGACTCTAACTTTGATGAATTTCGCGGTGCCTTCCCTTCGGCAGGACTATGCCGGGTTTCGGGAGCGGTCGCTCCATGCGAAGGGCTCACAACCGAGGCACCTAGCAACACGGGTAAACTGCAATCCCGGTGCAGCAGATCTTAGGTTAAACTGGATGGGCGAAATCGGGATGTAGCGCAGCTTGGTAGCGCGCCTGCTTTGGGAGCAGGATGCCGCAGGTTCAAATCCTGTCATCCCGACTCGATCCCTCGCTCTGGAAACCTCAGTCCCGCCAGGCGATCGTGCCACAGTTTTCACGGTACTGCTTGCAGCTACGTTTGGCTCAACTATCCACCTAGGTTTACCCGTACATGAGCTCCGAGCCTGCTTCACCACTGCCGAGCATGACATCTGCCCCAGAAGAGCCGGGGTTCGGCTTGACGGCATATGCCGAGCGCCTGAACGGTCGTTTTGCGATGGTGGGGTTTGTCGCCTTACTAGTTATTGAGGTGCTGACCGGACAGGGTTTACTGCACTGGATGGGCGTGTTTTAAGAGTCAGAGCTGCGAACGATGCCCGCGCGGTTAGTTCGCGATCGTTCAGGTCGATGTAGGAGTTTATTCCCGAACGTTTTAGAATCGCGAGCGATTGCTTAGCTTCGAAACAAGCAAAAAATACCCGCGAGTGCGACACCCGCTCCGAGGACCGCCCGCAAGCTAAGTTTGTCGCCAAGGGCAAACGCGATCGGCAACACGAACAGGGGGCTGGTGGCACTGAGGGTTTGCGCAATGCCGGCAGGGGCGTGTTTAAGAGCGGTTTGCTGCAGCCAAATGCCCAGGTAGGTCCCGAGAAAAGCGGCAAGGGTAACGGTGGCGAGCAAGCGCGGCGATCGCACCAGCGAGGGGTGTTTTGCGGTTCGTTCCTGTGGGTCTTTATCTATGAGGACTGCCGATGTTCGTGGGGTGCCAGACCGAAACGACATCAGTGGCACCAAGCAAACCGTACCGGCTATAAGACGCAGAAGTGCGCTCCAAAGTGGCGAAATCTCCGTATCGACTAGGGCGGCGCGCGATAGCGATGCTCCGCCGGCTTGGGAGCCGGCAGCAAGCAATCCCCAGGCAATGCCGCGGGCAGTTTGGCGTCGGACCCGTGAAGACTCCACCCGTCGTTCGCCGATGGTCCAAGCAACACCGATCGCAGTTAGAGCAATCCCGAACCACGCACCGGGAGAGAGCACTTCGCCGAGACAGGTCAGGGCGAGGAGTGCGGTCAGGGGGGGAGCGAGGGTTTCGAAAAGTAATGCGCGGCGCGCGCCCAACGCATCGATCGAGTTAAAGAATGCTGTGTCGCCGATCCCAATGCCGACAGCCCCGCTTACCAACAGCAAGCCAACTGGTTGCCTGTCGATATCTGGAAACTCCGCCCCTGCGATCGGCAGGGTTGCGGCCAGGAACCCGATCGCAATGACGCCCTTGAGAAAGTTGAGTTGCAGGGGTGGCAGACGCTGCCCCAGACGTTCGTAAATTGCTGAGGCGATCGCCCAACACAATGCGGCCAGCAATGCCGCCAATTCTCCGCGATAGTTGACGTTCGAGTCGGTCATGGAAGGGATTGTCAATGTCTCGCGGGCGTTCGCATTAGCATATGGATTGGGCAATTGTGCGTCCAAACTGTCGAGCCGGCTCGCGCGATCGCCACCTGCAGCTTGTGAGCCCGTCCAACTGCGGACACATTGTAGATCTTGCAAGTCGGCTGCAGTTGAATATTGCGAGTGTTTTCGCTCCGCGGTCGAGTAATTGCGGCACAATCGGGACGACGTGTTTGTCTGCTGCCGGGATGTCCGACCAATCTCGCACTCCCTTGCTAGACGCCCTGCGATCGCGTGCCGAGCGTTCCCACGCGGCATTTTACCTACCGGGACACAAACAAGGCTGCGGTAGCTCACCTGCTTTGCGCGCCCTGCTCGGGAAATTGGCCTTGCAGGCCGACCTGCCCGAACTGCCGGAATTCGGCAACTTATTTCCACCAGACGGCCCGATACAGGATGCGCAGGAGCTAGCAGCTGCAGCGTTTGGGGCCGATCGCACTTGGTTTTCGGTAAATGGCTCGACGGCAGGAGTCATCGCGGCGATCGCGGCGGTTTGCGGACCTGATGACAAACTAGTGCTGCCGCGCAACGCCCATCGCTGCGCCCTCGCCGGGCTGATGCTGTCTGGGGCGCACCCGATTTTCGTGATGCCGGAACGCGATCGGACGAGAGATTTTCTGTTACCCGTGACGCCTGAAGCAATTGGGGCGGCACTGGACGCTCATCCCGACGCGCGGGCAGTGTTAGTGGTTTCGCCCACCTACCGCGGGGCAAGTGCAGATCTTAAGGCGATCGCGTCCTTGACCCACGCGCGGGATTTACCGTTGGTCGTCGACGAAGCGCACGGCGCGCATTTCGGGTTTCATCCAGCATTTCCGTCGCCAGCGCTGGCAGCAGGTGCCGATGCAGCGGTGCAATCTTGGCATAAAACTTTGGGCGCGCTCGTGCAAGCGGCCGCGGTGCACGTGCGGGGGACGCGGATCGATCGCGATCGCTTGAGCAATGCTCTGCAGATGGTGCACTCCAGCAGCCCCAGTCATTTGCTGCTGGCATCGCTGGATGCAGCCCGCCAACAGATTGCTGTGGGCGGACGAGATTTGCTGGATGGGGCTTTGCACCTGGCGGCAGAAGCCCGTGTGCGTCTGCAGTCGGTACCTGGGGTGTTACTGGCGGAAAGTGTTGACCCCTGCGATCCGCTTAGGCTGACGGTTGACCTTACCGGCGTGGGGCTGAGCGGCTACGAAGCGGATGAGTTGCTACATGCGGACTTTGATGTAACGGCCGAACTGCCAACGCTACAGGCACTAACGTTTGTGGTGACGTTTGGGAACGCGATCGCCGATATCGATCGCCTGGGGGGAGCACTGCAGGCGCTCGCTCGGACGCCGCGTTCCGCTCGGACGTTTCCTCACCTGCCGCTGCCACCCGGTGCTGTCGCCATGCGATCGCCTCGGGTTGCCTTCTTTACTCCCTCAGAAAGGGTGTTTTCAGGAGAGGCAATCGGGCGAGCAAGCGCGGAATCGATTTGCCTCTATCCACCGGGGATCCCGGTTTTGATTCCGGGGGAGGCGATCTCCGCGGAGAGCTTGAATTATCTAAAATCTGCGCGCGCGCTTGGTCATAGCGTCGCGATCGACGGCTGCAGCGACCCGAGCTTGGAAACGCTGCGCGTGCTGAGGGATTAGAGAGCACTTTTTGCGATTAACCGTTGCCGCATTACCGGCGATCGCCAAGCAGATAAAGGTTCATAGTGCATGCGTCCATCAAAGGCTTTCCTTGTCACTTCTCTAAGATCGGGCAGTAAGATCGCCAGTCCCCCGACGATCTTGCAAGTCCCTAACGACAAGGTGCGCCTATACGCCAAACCGCGTGCGACTCGGTTGCAGGCAATCGCCTCAGCCGCGCCCAAGACTCGGTAGCGGTAGTGTAAAACCACGACAAGCTCTCTTAGTAAAGTAAATGCCCAGAAGTTGAATGGACGAAAGCAACTCGCGATCGACGATAGTAGCTGCAGTCACCACCCCGTCACTCCCGAAAAAATCTCAGGAGCAATACGGCCGTGCTGGAACGAAAGCAAGTCCAGATCCGAGAGTTGCTGTAGAGATTTACCAAGATTCGCGTTACTGAAAGTACCCACTGCCCCTACCCTATACTCCGGACAAGGGGCAATGAAAGCACTCCACAACCAGCTAGCGTCCGTCGCGAGCGACTACATATCACTAAAAACCGAGATCCCATTGAGGACAGCTCAGTTACTGCGGCGGTACTGCATGTAAGCTGCCCAGTACAAGCCTGCAAGCGTTATTGCAACCAGTCCGAGGACGATGCCGAGCAATAGCGGTTCGATCATGTCATGTCTCCCTTGTTATACTTTTGTTGCGGGTACCGAGCGCCGACACGGATGGTATTACGCCCCCTGAGGTAGCCATTTTTACCTAACTTGCCGACAGGGTCAATAAATTTTAAGATATGTATATGGAGTTCGTTAAGATGCGGGCTCCTAGGTAAATATAACTACTGACAATAAATGAGTGCGATTGCCTCATCGCGTAAGTCGACCTCCCACCCGACTTCCAAGCAGGCCACCCTAAATAATGCGATACGGCAAAACACTGTGGACGAACCGCTCGCACAACCGTCGGATTTAGCGAGACGCCTCGCAGCGGTATTGGTGGTCGTGGTTCTTGCCCTTGTAGTTGCTTTTGTCGGTACTAATCTTTACCGCCTATCGGATCCCTACGTTCGGGAAGTCTTGGCGCTGACGAGTAACCCGGAGCGTGGTGAGGCAATCTTTCAGATTAATTGTGCGGGCTGCCACGGGCGTGGTGCCGACGGAAATGTCGGACCGAGTCTGCATAACCTTTCGCAACGAAAGTCAGAATTCGACATTATTCATCAAGTTACGAGTGGCAAAACGCCTCCGATGCCTGAGTTTCAGCCAACGTCTCAAGAGATGGCGGACTTACTGGGGTACTTAGAGACTCTATAGGGCAGTTGGGAGCGATGATAAAGCGATGTCAAAACTACGATGCTTGCTTTCCGACTAGCCTGGATTATTTATGAACTCCTATGCGGAGACCCTAAACCTTTTGCCGAGCAAGACTTACAGACTTTTTCTTACAATGACAGTGCGTTTCTGTACACGTAGATTGGAGCCTTGTCAGAGCAAGGTTTTGAGGCTTCGTCAAAATCTTCGTGAATTATCCAGGTTAGGTCAGTCGGGCAGATGTCAATAAGGCGGATCGATTAATTCGCTCTAGACCTTAGGTTGGCACGGCAGAAAGAACCCTTCAGCCGCCGTTACGCCACAATCCCGTAATTCTTCGCTGTACCCAATGGTTAGAGGACTATGGGCGCACAGATTGGCGAATGGCCAGTAAATGGTCTGAATGAATAATATGAGTCGAGAAGCTGGTTCGAGCATCTCAGGGCTAAAATATCGGTCCATCGGGACTTCCAACCCGGAGACAGTAAGGACGCTCCCTCTTGTCGACACTTCTTTTGAAATATCTACTGGAATATCTACTGCTCGCGCGCATCAGTTTCAACTCGCATCGCAATGCGCAATTTGGCCGAGCGCGCTCGCGAATTGGTCGCCAGCTCATCTTCGGCTGCAATCAGCGGCTTTTTAGTAAGTACGGTTAGTTCGGGGCAGTTGCGAAAGCAAAGTTTGACACGGCGATCCTCAAGACTGTGAAAGCTGATAATCCCGATCTTGCCGCCGGGAACAAGCCACTGCCACGCTCGTGCAAGTAACGTATCTAGGGCATCGAGTTCGCCGTTAACGGCGATGCGTAGTGCCTGGAACGCACGGGTAGCAGGATGAATGCGACCGTAGCGGTATTTGCGTGGGACGCTGCGGGCGATCGCCTCGGCCAAAGCAGTAGTACTCGCAAAAGGTCGCTGCGCGACGACAGCGCGGGCGATACGGCGCGAGAGACGCTCCTCCCCGAGGTGATAGAAAACATCCGCAAGGGCGTCGGCATCCCAATGATTGACAATATCGGCAGCTGTTAGTGACTGGGTGCGGTCCATGCGCATATCGAGCGGTGCCTCGTGCTGAAAGCTAAAGCCGCGTTCGGGGCGATCGAGTTGCGGCGAACTGACGCCGAGATCGGCAACGATGCCGTCAAAGCGGGTAGCTCCGGGGTCGAAATCGGCGAAATTTCCGTGCCATAAGACGACTCGATTCTCCCACGCACTCAGACGCGAGCGCGCGGCTGCTAGGGCTTGTTCGTCACGATCGATGCCCCACAAGCATACGTCAGCAGCTGCAGCGAGGATGGACCTGGAATGTCCGCCACCACCGACTGTCACGTCGAGATAAGATCCGCCAGCCCGAACGTCGAGTCCGCCGATCAATTCACGACAGAGGACGGAGACGTGTGCGAAATCGGTCTCGCGATTGGCAGCGGTGTTGGAATCATGCGGAACACCACTGCCGACGTTAGATATATCCACGTAAAACTCGGCTTTGGACTGATGCAAACATTGTCGCCGAACCGCTTGCACGACTGCCCGGTCATGGTGTTGCGATCGGGTAGAGGACCGAAGCTGGAGAGGCATTGTCAACTTAACGGTGTGCTTTAGAAAATCGACAGTATTTTTCGGATGGATGCCTCGGTCCGTTGGGTACACAGCGGCGTTCATTCCTGTCAAATCTTCCAGCTTTCACATCATTAGCTCGTGACCTCGATATTCTCCTGCGGTCGGTTGGTGCCGGTCTGACTTTTTCGCAAAGTTCGTAGCTAGCGGCCGGCAGGTTTCAAGCCTTTAGGGATTCCCAACAAGCAGAGGCTACTGAGATCGCACAACAGGAATCTTAGGCTTTCGATCGCTCCGAAGACCCACCAATTTTACCCACCAAAAGAAAATAGGAAATGTCATGACGACTGAGCCTACAGAGGAGTGTGCTGCTGCCTGGAGTTCCATAACCAACACCACGGCCAATAGCAATATCGGATATCAACGTGGCTCAGTGCGGATAATTTCTGTGGGCGCGCTTCAAACGCACGCTCAAGATCGTAGGCATCCTCATCGAGCCGAGTTCCAAACTGGCTAGACTGGGACCAGTAATGCTCCGGTTCTGATGCGGGCGATGCGAAAATGGTTTCGACGGTGGCCGATTAGCGCAATTGCGATCGTTCTGGCTCTGATGCTGGTTGCCTGTGGGAGCGGAACGCCACCGCTGGGTTTCGCGCCAGGTAAAGGGTTGGTCCGACAGGCGATTGCGTTGCAGCTACAACTTACAGGAGATCGCCTTGCCCGACAGCTCGATGCAGAACGTCCCGCAGCGATCGTGCGACGCGTCCGCATCCGAGACATGGAGCCAGTTTACGTGGCCAGTCTCCCGACGTACCACGTGCGCGGAACTTTTGCGTTGAAGCTCGACCTGCCGCAGCAACCGGTCGAACAAACCAATAATGACTTCGACCTCTATCTGCAGCGCCAGAGCGAAGGAAAAACCTGGCTCTTGCTAAGCCGTCAAACCGCTGACAGTGAGAACGAGGCGCAATGGACGAGCTATTTGCTTAAGCCGTTTTAAGCCGTTCTAGGTTTGGTTCGAGAGCTTTGAAGGTCTAAAGAAGGTTTAAAGTCTTTCTGGGACCGAACGTGGGAGGACGGCGCGATCGCTACCTGGAGAGACCATATCGTCAGCACGCCCGAGGTTCTGCGCGGCCGGCCGCGCATTGACGGCACGCGCATTCCCGTTAGTTTGATTTTGGGTTACTTTGCGGCTGGTAAGACCCTGGACGATATTATTTGGGAATTTCCCAACCTGAAGCCCGAGCAAGTCTTGGCATGTCTGGACTACGCGCGCGCGCTTGCCGAGTTCGACATCATTAGTTGAGCGATCGCCACACTTGGGAGTTGGTCCCCGCTGAGCGCTCGCACTCGCGTCCGGAAACCTCGAGGAATAGGCAGACGAGATGAGTATCTTTACCCTGCAAGATGTCAAGAAAGACTTCGGCACAAAGGAAATCTTGCGCGGGGCCTGCTTAAGTCTGGATGCAACGGACAAAATTGGTTTGATCGGCGTTAACGGTTCGGGAAAGTCGACGCTGTTGAAAATCCTGGCTGGTATCGAGCCCATTGACGGGGGCGAGCTCAACGTTAATGCCAATACCCGTCGCATCTACTTGCCGCAGCAGCCAGAAATCGACGGCGATCGCACCGCGATCGAGCAAGTTCTGGCCGACAGCGGCGAGCAAATCCAGCTGCTGCGCGAGTACGAAAGCGTATCGCGTCAGCTCGCTCAAACACCGGACGACGCGTTGTTAATGGCCCGATTCTCGGCGATTTCGCAGCGCCTCGATGCTGCTAGTGCGTGGGAGCTTGAAACCAAAGCCAAAATTATCCTCGGTCAGCTCGGGTTGTTCGACCTCGACATACCTGTCGGGCAACTGTCCGGGGGCGAACGCAAGCGTTTGGCGATCGCAGCAGCGCTGATCGCCGAACCCGACATGCTGCTGATGGACGAGCCAACCAACCACCTGGATGCCGATTCAGTGGAATGGCTGCAGGCTTACCTCAGCAGCTTTCGAGGCGCAATTTTGCTGGTCACGCACGATCGCTACTTTCTCGATCGCGTCACCAATCGCATCCTCGAAGTCGATCGCGGCGACGTGTACAGCTATGCAGGGAACTACGGCTACTACTTGGAGAAGAAAGCCCTGGCTGAAGACGCTGCGGCGAGCGCACAGCGCAAGCACCAAGGCGTCCTGCGCCGCGAGTTGGAATGGCTCAAACGCGGGCCGAAAGCACGCAGTACCAAACAAAAAGCTCGCATCGACAGCATCCGCGAACTCCAAGATACCGAGTTCAAGAGCGCACAGGGTAAGGTCGAGCTTTCCGCCCCCAGCCGGCGCTTAGGCAAGAAGGTCATCGAAGTTACGGGCATTGCCAAAACCTACGGCGATCGCGCGCTCGTGACCGACTTCAGCTACCAATTCGGACCGGGCGATCGCGTGGGCATCATCGGCGGCAATGGCGTCGGTAAGTCGACCCTGCTGGATATCGTGACGGGTCGGTTGGAACCGGATGCAGGGGCAGTCGATATCGGTGCGACGGTCCACATCGGTTACTTCGACCAGCATTCCGACCAACTGTGGGAACCGCAACGCGAAAATCAACGGGTTATTGAATATTTGAAGGAAGTAGGTGCGTCCGTGCGGACGGCAGACGGAACGCAAATTTCGGTCTCGCAAATGCTGGAGCGTTTTTTGTTCCCGCCCAATCAACAGTATTTGCCGATCCACAAACTTTCGGGAGGCGAGCGGCGGCGATTGTTTCTGCTGCGCGTGCTGATGGGCGCGCCGAATGTTTTGATCCTCGACGAGCCGACGAACGACCTCGACGTGCAAACGCTCTCCGTTCTCGAAGACTACCTCGAAGAATTCGGCGGCTGCGTCATTACGGTGTCGCACGATCGCTATTTTCTCGATCGCGTCGTCGGGTGCATATTTGCCTTTCGGGGAGACGGCGACATCCTTACGTATCCAGGCAACTATTCGGACTACTTGCAGCGTAAAGCCATCGAGGATGCCGAAGCAAAGGCACGCCAGGAAACTCCAGCTCCAGCGCCAGTTGCCGCCCAACCGAGTCCCCCGGGATCGCGGGGCGATAACGGAGATCGCGCCGCGACTAAACGGCGCCGCCTTTCGAATTGGGAACGCCGCGAGTTCGAGCAACTGGAAAACAAAATTGCCCAGCTCGAAACCGAAAAGACCGACACAGAATGCAAACTCAACTCGACGCCGCCCGCTCAATACGAGCGCATCCAAACCCTGTACGAAAAGCTTTCGACCCTCGACACGGCGATCGACACGGCAACCGAGCGTTGGATGGAACTTTCCGAACGCGACAGCGCGACAGCCGCCACTTGAAACAAGTCGCTTCGCCTCACGCCCGAGTAACCGACCGCTCACGCTCCAGGTAACAGAGCGGTTTTGAGACGGTCGAGGCCGCGTTGGGCAAGTTCGGAGTACCGAGCCTCGCCGCTGAGGATTCTGCCGATCGCGCGGGTCGCTCCTGCGCGTTTGACCCCCATTTGATAGCCCAGGCGCGGAAAGCGATAAAACAGGTCTGCTAAACGCCGCGCCCAAATCATCTCCGTCCCCCACTCGGTCGAGATCGTCTGCGAGTATCCGGCGATCGCGTCGAGATCGCCCGCCAAAGCGCGATCGACAGCTTCGGCCGCTTTTATACCGCTGAACATGGACGGACGGATGCCTTCAGCCGTGAGCGGATCGACGACACAGGCTGCTTCGCCTGCCAGCAAAGCGTTTTTCACGTGTAGGGTTTGGTTGCCGTTCCAAACGGAAATCGGGTGCGGGGCCTGGCTGGCCGTTGCCAGATCGACGCCAAAGGACTGCGCATAACGGGCGAGGGTTTGGCGCAAGTTTTGCGAGCCGCGATCGCCAAAGGCAGCGATGCCGATTGAGTACCCGTCGGCTTTCGGAAAGTTCCACAGATAGCCCTTGCGGACCATGCCAAATTCGAAGAACGCGCGCCGCTCGCACTGATCGGGGATTGCGAACTCGGCTTCTAGGGCACCCGCGATCGCGCGCTGGCGGTGGGCGAATCCCAGCCAGCGGGCCAGCGGTCCGCGACCGCCGTCGGCGGCAATCAGGTAGCGGCCGGCGAACTCGCCGATTTTGGTTTTAACGATCGCACCATCGCCGCCCAATTCGACGCCGGTTACGAGCGTGCCATCGCGCAGTTCGGCCCCTTGGCGTTGCGCTTGCTGCACGAGGAAATGGTCGAAGATGTCACGGCGCACCATCCAAATCGGCTCGCGGGTTTGCAACTCGACTTCCACGGGATCGCCGTTATTCCAGGTGTGGTGCGTAACGTCGATTTTGAGGGAAATGGCCGGACTGAAGTCGAAGTCGAACCACTCTTGAACGATCGGCGCGACGCCGCCGCCGCAGGGCTTGTAGCGCGGGAGCGTGGCTTTGTCCAACACGAGTGTCGAACGCCCGCGTTTGGCCAGATGATAGGCAGCGCTCCCGCCACTCGGGCCGGCGCCGACGATGATGCAATCAAATACGCGATCGGTCACGATGGGGTCGTCCTATAAAGCGCAACGGAGCGCGCGCTGCGGTTATCCGGGTCGAGGGACGCTAACCGGCAAATCTAGCTCGCGTGCGTGCGTGCAAATAGGCGCGCGCCCGGCGCCCTTCCCGCGCGATCGCCTCGACGATCGGCTCTGGCAGCCCATTTGCGAGTTCGGCAGCACGCTCGAAATGGACAATCGCTTGCCGCACTAGTCGGACATCCTCGCGTTCTTTGCCCAGGTTATACAGAATCTGCGCGTTTAGGTAATGAATTTCGGGGTTTTGCGGGGTCGCGCGCAGAGCCGCTGCGGCGTAGATCTCCGCTTTGGCAAAGGCATCGCGATCGCGGTGCGCCAGGGCAATGCCGCGATCGACCAGATACTGCGGTGCGGCGTACCGCTCGAAGCGGGCAATCGCGCCGGCCGGCTCGAACAAGGGCAAGTTTGAAGCCAGCAGCAACTCCAAGTAGCCGCGCATCAAGTTTAACTCCGGATCCGCGGGCGCTCTTTGCCGGGCGCGCTCGAAGCCATCGAGCACCGCCGGCAGGTGTTGCACCGCGGCAAATGTCCCCTCGCGTTCGAGCGCATGGGCACCGGCTAGCAGATTCCCAACGGCCTTGTACAAATCCGCGCGTAACGGATCGCGATCGCGTAAATTTGCGGCCGCTTGCAAGGTGCGTTCGGAATTGGCAAGCAGAGCATCCCAGTCTTCGGCTGTGTAGGCGATCGCGCCTTGCAACGCGTAAGTTAGTGGGTCGGTATCGGCGGCCGACACGAGTAATTCTTCGGCGCGAGTGTAGTCGCCGTCAACAAAGAGTGCGGCAAATGCGGCTTCAGTTTGGGCGCCGATCGCGCGGGCATTCAGGGTACGGAACGGATCGGCGATCGCGTTGGTGATGCCGGTCAGCCACAACACCCCGCAGGCGAGACCCGCCCACAGTATCCGACCAAACTGATTGTCCGGGCAACTACAATAGCCCAAGGCTCGCATGCGCGAGCGAATTGTCGTCACTGGGCGCGCTCTCTCCTGTCCGGAGGTTGTCTCTGGGTTCGTCAATGCTAAAGCTCCAAAATCTGGTTTACCATCCCCCGGCAACCTCCGAGCCGATCTTGCGCGACATTAATATGCAGCTCCCTGCAAAGCAGTTCGGTTTGGTGGTCGGACCGAGCGGTTCCGGGAAAACAACGCTGCTGGAAATCCTCGCCGGGCTGGCCGAGCACTCTAGCGGACACATTTTTTGGGGCGAGCAGCCGCTGACGTTCCTGCACCTGCAGCAGCTTGCCGGACTCGTCTTCCAGTTTCCCGAACGCCATTTTTGCGGCGACACGATCCTCGAAGAACTGCGCCTCGGCCACCCGGAACTCGGCATGTCGCAAGTTCGTAAAGTATTACAGGAAGTCGGGCTGGCCGAGGCGCGCCTGGCGACAGCCCCCCACGCTCTTAGCGGCGGGCAGCAACGCCGCTTGGCACTGGCCGTGCAACTCATCAGGCAACCCAGCATTCTTTTATTAGACGAGCCGACAGCCGGCCTCGATTGGTCGATGCGCCGCCAGCTGGCTGGGTTGCTCGGTCGCCTCAAGCAGCACTGGACGTTGTTGGCCGTGACTCACGATCCGGGAGACTTGCTGGCGATCGCCGACTGCTGTTGGTCGATTAACCAAGGCGAGCTCCGCTCGGTTGCGCCGGCAGAGGTTGCCCGGCCGCTCGCGCGATCGCTTACTTAATCGATGTTGAGAAACAAGCGAATACCAGTATGCTATGGGACATTCGCAAATTACGATTTCCTTAGAGCGCATAAGGTCTGGACGATGGCACTGGAATATCCCGAGTCGTTGAAGTACGCCGATAGCCACGAGTACGCAAGCATTGAGGGCGATGTCGCCACGGTCGGACTCAGCGCCTATGCGGTCGACCAGCTAGGCGACATCGTTTTTGTCGAACTTCCGGAACCGGGAGACACGTTTGAGGCTGGCGAAGAAGTTAGCTCGGTAGAGTCGGTTAAGGCCGTTGGTACGGTGTACGCGCCGGTATCGGGCGAGGTTGTGGACGTGAACGAAGCACTCGTCGATACACCCGAACTGCTCAACAAGGAGCCCTATGAGGGAGCATGGCTGATCAAAATTCGCATGAGCAACCCATCCGAACTGGACAAGTTGCTGCCTGTCGATCGCTACCGCCCCCTGGTAGAAGGCGAATAATTGCGTAGACGAGACAACCGCAGGCGCGATCGCGGCACCAATGATGACCGACGTCCCGACCGATCCATGTCCTTCAACTGTTTTTTAGTTAATAACTACTTGTCTGTGAACGGGGAATCTCCAGCTATACACAAAGCTTTAGCTGGATGAGCGTGAACCTCTAACCTACTGCTACCCAGTGGTTCGCGAGCTCGAGCTGGCGGATCAGTTCCAAAACGCGATCGCTTGCTTCTTGGCGACCGCTGTCGCGATAGGCGATCGCGCCACGCTGTAGGTCCCCGAGCGCGGCCTCGTCGTCACCGAGGCGGTGGCGGGCAAGTCCGCGTGCGACGTAGATTGGGGCACGATCGGAGGCGTGGGGTATGGCGCGAGTTAAGTCGGAAACCGCTGCCCGATAGTCGGCAAGCAAATGACAAATGCAGCCGCGGTTGTAAAGCGCGCGGGAACTCCCGCGGTCGAGAGCGATCGCGTTGGTGAAGTCTTGCCGGGCTTGCTCGTAGCGCCCGAGTTGCCAGTAAACGATGCCGCGATCGGTCAAAATTGCCGCGCGCTCTCCGCGACTTGGCATACTGTTGCGCGCGGCGAAGTCTAGGGCCTGCGACAAATCGAATAGAGCCCGATCGCTGTCGCCCAAAGCCGAGTAAGCCAACCCCCGGTTGTAAAGGGCTGGCAAGCGGTGAGCTGCGCTGGCGCTCGCGATCTCAAAGTCCGCGATCGCCTCTTGATGGTCGCTCAACCGATAACGAGCCAAGCCGCGATGTAAACGCGCGGCGGCGTCGTCGGGGGCAATCGCAATGACGGCAGTACAGTCAGAGATCGCTTCGCGGTAGTTTCCGGCCTCCAACTGCTGCAGGCAAAGGTGATTGCGCGCGGCAATCTCGCCTGCAGCTGGAGGAACAACTGCCTCAGTTGCTAGCCACGGGGGTGCGATCGCAACATCGATTGTTAAGGTTAGCGCTAGTAAGCAAGTAGCGAAAATCAAGCGCAACAATTGCTTTATTCCTGGTAGGCGTTCGCCAATGGTGACCGAACGTTCGCGAGGCTCTACTTCCACAAGCACCTTGCTGACACGTTCTTCAATAACCCCAAAGGGTGCGGAACGCAAGGCGATCGCCTCGAAAGTAGCGCGATCGCCTTGCGGTAAAGTAGCTCTGCAATATGGTTAGGAACGCGGCCAGCCTTTTTCGGCTGGGTAGAGAACGTACCCAGCGACCGTCTCGGTCTGAGCGTCGGTCAGGCGTCCCTGAAATCGCGGCATTGCATTTTTCCATAGGTTACTTGCTTGACGATTGCTTCTTGCGAATACATACCGAACTGCTCCAAAGCATCCATCTTCAAGGTCTTGTTTGCCATGATGTGGTTGATTCACGAAGCGTGGCAAGCTGCGCAGTTCGACTGAAAGAGTTGTGCGCCGTTCGGTTCCGCCAATGCCGGACGCGTCCAGATCCAGGTCAAACAGGGCGCAAGCAGACAGGTAGAAACAACAATTTGTTTCAGGGCTATCAAGTCTCTCCAACGGGAAGCAAGTGTAAGCCGGTCACAACGTTAAAGGCGGACAGCCATTACAGTCAACAGACAGCTCGTCATAGTAAACATGAAAAGATGTCCTAAACCGTGATTCGTCTGATGACATCTTGGCTCCAAGCCGCCGCTTTTTGGGGGACGTGGGAGTGTTGTCTCGACCGTCAATTGCGGTCGCCGAAAGATGCGAAGCATGTTTTGAATAGTTCTGACCTCGAGTCAATGCCGACACTTTGCCTGTCAAAAAAGTCTCAGCATGTAATTAGTTTTCATATTAAGAAGATATGACTCGGCATAGCTTGACTACCACCCCGAGCAGTGATTGGCTCGATATTAGGTGGATCGAGCGTTGCTATGCTTTGCGTGAAGTCGATAGCCTTTTTTGTATTGAATCCTCGCCTGTTGCAGGATATCAGTCGAAAACAACTGTACGATTGTTATATTCAAGTACGCGATTCTGTAGGTGAAGCCAAACTGCCTTAGATAAAACAATCCGCTCTACATCTTTACCTTTTCTGATCAGGTCGATTTCCGAGTCGCGGTGGCTTACTCTTATCACTTCTTGATCGATGATAGGACCACCATCAAGTTCCTCGGTAACGTAATGGGCGGTTGCACCGACAATTTTGACGCCGCGTTGATAAGCTCGCCGATAAGGGTGTGCGCCGGGGAAAGCCGGGAGGAATGAGTGGTGAATATTAATGACTCTAGAAAACTTAGCAAGGAATGCAGGACTGAGGATCTGCATGTATTTAGCAAGTACCACTAAGTCAATGTCATATTTATGGAGCAGCTCGAGCTGTTGTCTCTCTCGATCGCCCCTGTTTGTTTTATCGATGGGTATGTAATGGAAGTCAATTTCAAACTGTTTGGCAATTGGTTCTAATTTTCGATGGTTGCTGATGATTAAAGGGATGGTAGCTCGCAGTTCACCAGATTGATGTCGCCATAACAAATCAAGTAGACAATGCTCTTGTTTGCTAACCCAGATAGCCAGTCGAGGAATGCTATCTGAAAAATGTAGTTGCCAACTAGCTTCTAGCTCTGAAGCCAGCTTGGAAAACTCATATTCGATCGCTTTGCGCTCGAGCTCGAACCCATCCATGCTCCATTCTAGACGGGTGAGAAATACTCCTTGAACCCGATCGGTATGGTGGTCGGCATGAATGATATTACCGTTGTTGGCATGAATAAAACCTGAAAGAGTGGCAACCAGTCCGCGTCTGTCCGGACAGGAAACTAATATTGTTGCTGTTGGCGGGAGTGTGCTAGACATCTTGGGAGAGCTATGGTGCAACTATGACTTCCTCGATTAGCGAAACGCAACGAGGAATTTCTACACTTGCATACCGGCACTAGCAGCCATGTGCAGCGATCGCGAGAAAACTGGTTCCAGAAGTTCCCTTAAACCGCGGTGCATAGTAAACAAGCAAGGACTATTGCACGAATAATAGCTGGCATCGTTCCCAGGAAGCCAAACGTTGAAACAAACCTTTAATCAAAAAGCTATTGGGCACCTCGATTAATTCGCTCAAGATCGAAGTTCAGCACAGCAGCCTAGGCATTTCAGTAGCCAATACACTAAATTCCCGCAATCTATAGAGGTCCCTTATTAGAACAGCAGGAGTTCCTGGAGCTTCGATCTTACTGACTCAGCTCCATTGTCTGGTGGCATCGAATTGGGTTTGCATGCTGTCGTCGATTATGGCTTGCTCCTCATGCGAAAAAGCGTATTTGTGATATCCTCTGGGCAGAGCCCTGACACTTCAATTATTCCTCCAGATTGAGAAGACACCCAAGACTATCATTGCCGTAACTGGTCTTTCGCTGACTGCACAGAACGGGCGGGCCATAGCTATACAAAATAGCTGGAGCGGAAAACAGCCGGAACGACTGGTTTTGCCTCCAGAAAACATGCCGTGCTCTCCCGCAGTAGTCGGAGATTATATAAAACACACGCAGTTTGCCGAAGAGATAGCAACGTCCGTCCGATTCAATTGTGGTCGCGCCTCCGCTTGCCCCAACCGACTGTCTCCTAACTTGCTCGCAGGAGATCGGGGGCCGTGGTTCGTTGCTGGCTAACGTCGATGCCGCAAAATGGCAGAACAACGAGCAAATTGTTGGAGTCGATGCCACCGTGACCGATCTTTCCATAACGTCTGTCCACGGGGGCTGCTGTGAAAACTGAACTTTGACGCGATCGCCGGGGTTGCATTCCACCGATGTCTGCGACAACACGATGTATTCGCGAGATTGTCTAGCCTGGATTATTCATGAACTCTTATGCGGAGACCCTAAACCTTTTGCCGTGCAAGGCTTGCAGACTTTTTCGCTCAATGACAGTGCGTTTCTATACACGTAGATTGGAGCCTAGTCAGAGCAAGGGTTTGAGGCTTCTTCAAAATCTTCGTGAATAATCCAGGCTAGGTCGCCATTGGTTGCTGCCTACCCTCAGAGATGGGGGTATACTGTCCGTTTTAGATGTTGGTGCTGGAGGGCTAAGCTATGTCACCGCATTTTCTGCATCGCCCCCCCCGGACGGAAGTTTTTTAGATACCGACCGGAGTGACAAACTCATCTGCGAGCGAGTAGACTTCCGCCTCGTGCTGTCCGGTTAGATTTATTGCGAGCAGGATTAAGCATGAAGTGTCTTTAGTGTGGTGCGATGAATACCAAAGAAGAGCGAACCGAGCCTCAAGGTCAATACCATCAACGCAAGCAGCGCTTGACCGTTTTCAATCCTCGTGAACGCGATCCCGGACGCGGACAGTTTAGCGATCGCTTCTTCGCCAGTAGCCTGACGTTACTCTCGGACGGCGATCGGTTTTTCTTCACGCGCGAGCAACTCGCCTATGTCCTCGAAAAACGCCTCAAATCCAGGCAATTCCCAGTCTTTGCTGGCACGAGCATCTTGGCTTCGGTCGGCACGCTGGCGGTTGGTGCGGCTGGCTTGTTGTTAGCATTTGGCATCTTCATCTTTACAGTCGATCGCTTGTTTTGGTTCGCGATCGCGATCGCGATCGCCAGTTGCATTCTTTTGAACGTTTTTTATCGCATTCTGCGCGTTGGCATTCGCCTCAGCTTTTCTCCCGAGCGGACCAACCATGCCGTCCGACAAGGCGGGGCGGCTGCTCTTTTGCTCTCAGGCAGTGCGCTCTTGCTAGTTGCCCTTCTTGCTCCTGCTCTCCTTATCAAAATTACCTGTGGGATTATCGGTGCGATCGGGCTCGGATCGGGGATCTGGAACCTGCGGCGAGCGCGCTTGTTTCATCAGTCACCGGACGTGGATGCAACCAACCTTGCCGAGTGGCTCGAACGCTGGCAAGAAGCCGGCTACGGTTGCGAAAAGCTCCTACCCCCAGGCGGAAACGAGGCGATCGTTAACCTGCCCGTACATTGCACTCGCGTCGTCATTTGCGATTCTCCAGATACCGCCCATTTGTTGATTGCTAACGGCATCTGCCGTGATTTTAATTGCGCGGTTATTGGTCTTTCTGCGGAGGAACTCTTGCAACCTCCTGCGTCGGTGAAAGAGGCGATTCTCGATCTTAAATGCATGTCGGAACTAAGCGTTTTCGTTTTGCACGATGCTAGCGGTAATGGAGTTAAGTACGTTCCAAGTCTTTGCAGCAACCTAACGTGGTTTTCCGATACCTCCTTCATCATTTATGACTTGGGATTGCTGCCCAGGCAGATATTCAAACGCGGTCACTTCACGATCCGCAAATCATCTGCTGCTGCAGAATCGGCGCAGCGCTTGACGGAAACGGTTCGTAAAGAGCTTGCTAATAGCGAACTAGCTTGGCTCGATGCCGGATATCATGTAGAGCTGGCATCTCTGATGCCGAGACGTCTCCTCCAGATCGTCTCGCAAGGTATCAAAAACAGTGCGGTTCCTAGCGGAATCGCTGCGCCTATCCGCGGAGGTGAAGTTCGCTCGAACCAAAGTTCGGGTAACCTCTCTGCGGATGCCTTCGAAATGAACGATTCAGTCAGATGCGATCGCCCGGAAGCGAGCGACGGGGTGCAGTCGGAAGCTCCTGCAACGGATGAATTGGGCACGTAGCCGT
Organism: Rubidibacter lacunae KORDI 51-2; assembly: GCF_000473895.1. Taxonomy (NCBI): domain Bacteria; kingdom Bacillati; phylum Cyanobacteriota; class Cyanophyceae; order Chroococcales; family Aphanothecaceae; genus Rubidibacter; species Rubidibacter lacunae. The sequence continues at coordinate 45,648 of NZ_ASSJ01000081.1, forward strand.
GGAACGGCGGGCTTGTCCATAGCAGTAGCTAGCCCAAGCGCAGGGATCTCTGCTGCTCAATAATCCTTTCTATACGACTCTAGCCTTCTACCCCAACAAGTCCTCCACTGTAAAAATGTAACGTTTGCCAAGACCCGCGCAAGGCAAGTGATGTAGATCGCTTTACCCGGACTGCGTCCCGATTGCATCACGTCGTATTGGAAGGCTGCGCGCCGGTAACTCGTCGAACTCAAACCCTTCGGACCGCACCGCACCGCACCCCTTAGTCAGCTTTAGGCGGGCTCTCTCGCCGCCAGCTGTGGGATCTCACGGGCGATGAGGACAGCTCAGCAGATCGCTCATACACCGACTTTATCCGTAGGGCACCTCGATTAATTCGCTCAAGACCCAAGATCGTCACGGCAGCACGGGCTTTCAACCGCCGGTACGCCACATTCCGGCAATTTTTCTGGTGCCCTGTAGCGCTCTCGGCGCGACTGTCTCTAATTCTTTTACGTCCGAATCATTTGGTTGACGTTTCGGAGCGCCGCAATCGGATGCGCGATCGCTAGCATCTTACTCAACCTTTAATCCCGCTAGATTGCTACGAGCTCGTGTTTGCTAAAAGCAGTTGAGAATCTCATTCGGACACTTCAAGTCTGCAATGACGATACATAGACTTCCATTCTGGAGATCGTCCCGACCAACCTTTCCGTTGCTATTGCTAATAGACTTCCATTCTGGAGATCGTCCCGACCAACCTTTCCGTTGCTATTGCTAGCCGTTGCAGGACGCGCAGTCGTCACGCTAAATGTCGATTTTATCGATCTCGGCGTCCAAACCGGCATCGCGTAATTCTCCCCGCCAGGCACGTGCCACCGACCGCGATGGAAACGGACCCACAGTCACTACCTTTTCGCCATCGAGTTCCCGCGACTGCACCGTACAGGGAAATGCACCGGCTGCTTGCACGGCGGCGGCAACAGTCTCCACTTCTTCAGGCGATGCGGAAACGGTCACAAAGAACATGCGGCCTTCAATAGGATTGAACCGGGCGGTTTCTTCAGGCGCGATGGCAACCGGCGAGGTGCCGGGCTGGGATGGTACTGGCGGAGCCGGTAACTGACCGGGGGGCGTCAAGCCCGACTCGAAGGGGGTGCTGGCAATCGGCGGCGCACCGTTTAGCGGCACGATCTGTGCGGCTACGCCCATAACGCTGAGATCTTGAGCGAGCTGCAGCGCGTTCACGGACTCGGAAAACAATCCGGCTTGAATAATTCCTTCCCCTTTGCGCACGAAGGCATTGGGGACGACTGCCTGGACGCGCCACAGCATTTGCGAGTCGTTGGCCGGCACCTGCACTCGGTAAATCCCTGCTCGCGTCGTCGGTGCTGGTGCCGGAGTTGGCGTGCCATAACTTGGGGTACCCGGCGAAGCGGGCGGCGGCTCGAAGGTGAACCCGCCATCGGGTGGCGGCGGTGGCGGGAGCTGTGCGCCGGCAGGGGAGGCCGATGTCAGGATGCTACCGACGACAGCGATCGCGCAGGCGAGCACCGCTGTCGGGCTTGGGAACAGGAAACGAGCCGGCTGCAAACGAGGGTGACGGGTCATTGTTCTTGGTCTGCGTAATAGATGGGTTTTCGGCAAACGGGCAGGTGTTTTACCTGCGAATGGACGGTGCGGGTTGAGTCGGTTGCTGCGATCCATCCAATCAAACCAGCGGAACCATTAGGGGGCGAACTGGCAATGGATATGCGAGAAGTGCAACCCGGAAGCGGGCGCGACAGCGGGAGGCGACCGGAGAACCCGAGGCGGTCAGGGGGGCAGGGGCTGAGCTCCCGAATGCTAGCCTGAGGGAAGTAAACACTTCGCACGGGCGTCCAGAAAGACATTGCGAGATGGTTATCGAGACGAATAGAAACGCGCACGCGATCCATGAGCAGTAAGAAAATCGTCGTCGGACTGTCGGGCGGCGTAGACAGCTCCACCGCCGCTGCTGTCCTTCATCACCAGGGCTACGACGCGATCGGACTCACGCTTTGGTTGATGAAGGGCAAGGGTCAGTGCTGCTCGGAAGGCATGGTGGATGCTGCCTCTATCTGCGAACAGTTAGGCATTCCCCATCACATCGTCGACAGCCGCGACCTCTTTCAGAACGCAATCATTGATTACCTCGTTTCAGGATACGGAAGCGGGACGACCCCGCTACCCTGCTCGCGATGCAATAAGACGGTAAAATTTGGTCCGATGTTGCATTACGCTCGCGAGCATTTTGGGGTAGATCGCATTGCCACGGGCCATTACGCGCGCATTCTCTACGATGCCGATCGCGAGCGCTACCAACTCCTCCGGGCTCGCGATCGGCGTAAGGATCAGTCGTATTTCCTGTACGACCTGTCCCAGGAGATGCTTGCGGGTTCGCTGTTCCCGCTCGGCGAGCATGATAAGGATGCAACGCGGCGCCTGGCGCGGCAGTACGGTCTCAGCACGGCCGATAAGCCCGAAAGCCAGGATCTGTGTTTGATCGAAGCTCATGGCTCCATGCAGCAGTTTCTCGATCGCTACATAGGCCAGCAGGAAGGCGAAATTGTCGATCTCGACGGTAAGGTGCTCGGCCGTCACACCGGCATCCATCACTACACCGTCGGCCAGCGCAAGGGGTTGGGCATCGCGGCGCCCGAACCGCTTTACGTGGTTGCGCTCGACCCACCGCGAAATCGCGTGATCGTGGGCGATCGCAGCAGTGCTAGCCGCCCGGACTGCACTATGGGCTATTTGAACTGGGTGTCGATTCCAGAACCATCGACCCCGCTGCGAGCGCAGGTCCAGGTCCGCTACCGCACGCCACCTGTGGAAGCGGTATTGGTGCCGCTGGAAGGTGGTCGCATCAAGCTGGTGTTTGACGAACCGCAGTTTGGCATCACACCCGGTCAAGCGGCCGTTGCCTATGATGGCGACGTGCTACTCGGCGGCGGACTCATCGAGCGGCCGAACTGAGGCTCGTCAATCCAGCAAGACATGTTGGTCGAGCTGCAAGGAAGCTGTTTTGAGCGCTCGCCGCTGGCAAAATCTCGACGTACCTGGGGCTTTAAGAGCCGGCATATAGTGTCGAGCTGGGAGCAGCCTAGAAATCTATAATTAGTGGTGGGCTGCAGCTAGGTCATGACATGGCTTACAGGAAATTTTGGCTGAACGATCGCCGGGTAATTTACACCCCCATATTGGTTTAGTAGTCATGAACAAAGATGGAACTGCGCACGGATTTCACTGTTGTATTGGTGGATGAAATGCCAGAATGCTCCACTGTGATTCTCCAGCTTGAAGGAAACGCTGGAATTTTGCAATCCAATTGTGAAACACAATGGCGAAGGGATTATCAAGATTTTTGTGTAATCGAGTAAACCTAATTCCAAATACAAATCTGGATTCTCCATAGCAAATCGAGCCTGGTCTGCCTACCAATAGTGAATCGGCACTGCCTAGCTCCTGAAGCTGGGCTTAGGTATCCCGCGTCGGGTTGCTGGTGTGCAGACGGAGAGCATCTTTTCGTCTAGTCAGGCTAGCCTGGATTATTCATGAACTCTTATGCGGAGACCCTAAACCTATTGCCTTGCAAGGCTTGCAGACTTTTTCGCTCAATGACAGTGCGTTTCTATACACGCAGATTGGAGCTTAGTCAGAGCAAGGGTTTGAGGCTTCGAAAAATCTTCGTGAATAATCCAGGCTAGGCAGGTCGCGGTTTTCTTTGCTGGGTTCTTCATCGTCGTGCACCGCTTACCACAAGAATCTTGAGACTCGGGTGCTGGAAACGACTGGTGATGGACCAAGCGGTGTTGAGTATGGGTGCTGACCGGGCAACCAGCGAGTAGTTCGATGTCCGCCGCCACCGCCTGGAAGGAAACAGAGCGCTCACGCCCAGGCAACAGCGCCCGAGCAGCGGGCTCAGTTGGCTGCGGGGCTTGAGTTGCAGGCCTTGGGCTGGCTCGATGGTGAGGGTCAAAGATCTAAAGATGCCTATCACCTGTCCGGGGTAGCCGGCGGTTGCCTGCGGAGTTGCCGCGAGAAAAAATCTCAGTTGGGGAAGAACAGTCTGTTGGTCTTTGGCGGGCACAGGCTGCTCGTTCCCTTCGAGGGTCTGGAGCTGGTCTGCGGTGTGTTGCGATAGGAGGAAGCGATTGCTGCCAATGTAAATGGAGTTGAGCGTGGTTCGCAGGGGTTAAGAGGCACTCCGAGCATTGGGTCACTTGCAGCTTGATTTTCTTCTCCAGAAGGTTGCCCGCACCCGTAGCCACCTTATCTGAGGCTTTACATTCGACCGGCCGATGCCGGGGAAACCGTCAGGTCGGAAGCCGATGACTCGGCGATAACCCGCTCGTACAAAGCGCTCAACCGATCGGCGACCCCATCCCAACTGAACTCCGCTTGCACTCGCTGCCGTCCGGCTGCTCCCAAGCGATCGCGCCAATCAGGATTGCCCAGCACACGATCGAGCGCGATCGCAAACCCGGTCGCGTCTTGAGGCGGGACTAGCAGCCCGGTTTCTTCGTGAGCGACAGTGAACTTTAGACCGCCCACGTTGCTGGCAATGACCGGCGTCCCACATGCCATGGCTTCGATCGCGACCAACCCGAACGGTTCGTAATGACTTGGCACGACGCAAACATCGGCTGCTGCGTAGTAAGCCGGTAGATCGGCGTCGGAGATGCGGCCGGAAAATTCTAGGGTGTCCTCCAACCCCAGCTCGCAAGCAAGTGCTCCCAGACGCTCGCGCTCGCGGCCGTCCGCCTGACCCGGATGGAACCCGCCGCCGATAATTGCCCGCAGCGGAATGTGCCCGAAAGACTCCGAGGCTCGGACCGCCCGCACCAAGGTCTCGATCCCCTTACGCCGATCAAAGCGCCCGACATAAAATATCACCTTCGCAGCCGGGTCGATGCCGAGGTGCGCGCGCGCATCCAGGCGGGAAATCGAACCGAAACGGCGCACATCCGTGCCGCAAGGAACGATCTCGATGCGACCGCGCTCCGAGACCAGCGATCGCAAGTCGTCGCGCTCTTGCGGACTCGTAGCGATCGCGCAATTTGACTGTTCCAAGCAATCGCGCTCGATCTCCAAGCGCTGCTGGGTCGTATGCGGCGGTTCGCTCACAGACCGATACTTCACCGCACCGAGCGAATGGTAAGTATGCACCAGCGGCATGCGGTCGGCGTGCTTAAGCTGCAAGCCGACCCAACCGGAAATCCAATAGTTGGAGTGGAGTAGGGCGTAGCGGCGGCCTTCGCGCCGGGCGTATTGCTGCAGCGCTGCCACAAACTCGCCGGCGTGGGTGAAGATTTCCTGGCGCGGAATAAAGCAAGGCGGTCCGGCCGGCAGTCGGATCGTTCGACAGCTCGGGCCGTGCTCGACAACTGCTTTGGCATCCTGCGTCGCGCGTCGCGTGAACAGATCGACTTGCCAGCCGCGGGCCGCTAGTGACTCGCCGACTTGGCGGACGTAAACGTTTTGACCGCCCGCTTCCTCACCACCAATCGCCGCAGCAGGATCGCCGTGTACCGAAATCAGTGCGACATGGGGGGCAATGGGAGGTCGAGTCGATGCAATCGTCATGGAACTTGGGAATTGGCTCTCTCAACGTGTCGACGACGCGGCAGCGGCAGTTGATTGAACTTTAGACCCGCAAGCGTATCCGCAGCGACTGTACCCAAACTGAATCGAGCTTGCCCGGTCGACCCGCCGCTCTTCAGACCGGAGGTTTAATGCCGCGATCGGTTACTGCACGATGCACGAATTATTGTAGGGCAGAATTGTAGGGCAAATTTTTGCCACGCTCGCGTTTTCCGCTCGACGGTCGAGGCAGATTTGAGTACAATACGATTCTACGACTCTGTGGAGAGGTGGCTGAGCGGTTGAAAGCGGCTCCCTGCTAAGGAGTTATGGGGTTTAAACTCCATCGAGGGTTCGAATCCCTCCCTCTCCGTTCTTCTGCCTGGTTCTCAAACTCAGATTGCCCGATCGGAATTTCCCGCGCGCGCTTCCCTGCCGCGCGCTTTTTTTAGTGCGCCTGCGCGATCGACAAGGATGCTTTTGACGAACAGAAACACTCTGTCGCAGCAATTTAAAAGATTCAGGTAGAATTCGGGTAGTTCTGCACAGTTCGGGTGGCGTAGGTGCAGAAACCGCAAGTGTCCTGCTCCTTCCAAACCCTGCAAGAGCACCACGCTTAAGGACTACCAAATTCGATTTCTAGTCGAGCTTGCGAGTACTTTGAAAAACAATAAACGCTTATTTAGGGAGCAAACCAACCTATGACTCGATTTTTCCTCTCGTCAAAGCCCCCAGCTGCCTTCTCTGCAGCTGCGATCGCGCTGTCGGCAGGGCTCTTGGCAGCAGCCTGCCAGACCAATACTCCAACGGATAGCGAGCCCGAAGCAGGTAGCACCGAAACCCCTGAAGCAAATGCTTCTGCCGACGAGGGAGGCGACAGCTCAGACAGCGAGCCGCTCAAGCTCGGTTCGCTGCTCCCGACTACGGGCGATTTGGCATCCATCGGGCAAAACATGCCGATCGCGGTCGACCTTGCAGTCAAAACGATCAATGCCTGTGGTGGCGTCAACGGTCAGGAAGTCATCCTCATCCAGGAAGACAGCCAGACGGACCCAAACGCCGGTGCGGCAGCCATGTCCAAACTCGTCGAAGTCGATAAGGTGGCCGGTGTCGTCGGAGCATTTGCTAGCAGCGTCTCCAGTGCCGCAGTAGATACGGCCGTGCGGAACGAAGTCCTGTTTATTTCACCCGGCAGCACCAGCCCGGTCTTCAGCCAGCGCGCGGAAGCTGGCGAATTCAATGGCTATTGGGCGCGTACCGCCCCGCCGGATACCTATCAAGCAGCAGCACTAGCAAAATTGGCCAGCGAGCGCGGTTTCGAAACGGCAGCCACGGTCGCGATCAACAACGACTACGGTGTCGGCTTCGAGCAGGTGTTCGTCGAGTCCTTCCAGGAAGCTGGTGGCGAAGTGGTCAACAGCGACAGCCCCGTTCGCTACGATCCGAAAGCAACGACCTTCGATACGGAAGCAGCGGCGGCCTTCGGCGAAGCGCCAGAAGCAGTTCTGGGCGTGTTATACGCAGAGACTGGCAGCCTGTTGCTGAAGTCAGCCTTCGAGCAAGGTTTGACTAAAGACATTACAGTCTTGTTGACGGATGGCGTATATTCTCCGGATTTTGTGAAATCAGTCGGAAAGGGGGCGGGCGGCTCATCTGTGCTCGGGGGCGACATCGAGGTGTTGGGAACGGTACCCGGAGCCGACGGTCAAGCGCTGGAGAGCCTGACGACACTCTGGGCCGAGGATACGGGTAAGGAGCTAACGGCATTTGTCCCGCACTCCTGGGATGCTGCAATACTATTGATGCTGGCTGCACAAGCCGCAGGTGAGAACACGGGTCCGGGTATCCAAGCCAACCTGCAGGCCGTGGCAAATGAGCCGGGTCAAGAGGTGAGCGACGTCTGCGAGGCTATGGAGCTACTGCGTAATGGCGAAGAGATTAACTATCAAGGTGCCAGTGGCGACATCGAACTCGACGATAACGGCGACACAGTCGGCGCGTATGATGTCTGGACGGTGAGCGAAGACGGCTCCCTGGAGACGATTGGCACTGTGAACCCGGGTAGCTAGCCAGCACTCAGAACTGGAGCGATGGAGCAATCGCCCTTGCCCCTTTGCGAACAGCCGTCCGACGCCATATCGTGTGGCTGTTCGCAAGCAGTTAGTTAGTTGTTCTCAAACTCGGTCTGTCGATCTGTGACGGGAGAAGCACTAGCGAGTCGCGAACGCCCTCCAAGTCGGTATCGGCTTGCCAATCATCGGGCGAACATCGCCTGGCGTTCAAAAAAGTAGTCCTGAAGTGTGATGCTCTTGCTGGTTAAGGCGCAAGGCACGTTGTACCTTCTGCACCTGCACCACTATGTCCGTGCGGCACACCCAAAAAAATCGGCGCATTGCGCCGATTCAGAAGTCCCATGTTGTCGTCTAACGTCAAGAAAATCCCCTATGTCAGGCCTAACAGACCTTCTTAAGATTTCTTAACAATCCGATTGTAGCAGAAAGTACAGAAGCGCGGTGGGGCGTGGCTTGACGCATCGCGTATCCGCCGTCCGGTGGCAGTGCCAACAATCGTAGGAGTCGGGTGCGGTAAATCGTTTGCCCTCTAGGTAGGCAGTTAGCTGCCATTTCGCGTTGCAGCCCTTCATGCAAGCCAGGGTCTCAAGTTGTGCTGCAGGGCAGCCGCCCGCGTAGCGATTGCGTCCCAGTCGCGGGCGGCAACGGCGGCTGGTGAAAATAACTGCCCGGACAGGCCGATCGCGATCGCGCCGGCAGCGAGAAATGCTCGGGCATTATCAAGGGTGATACCTCCGGTCGGGATTAGTGGGATGTAACCGAGCGGACCTTGTAGGCTGCTCACGTACTGACTGCCACCCACTGCTTGCACCGGAAATACCTTCACACAGCTAGCACCTGCTTGCCAGGCGGCCACGATTTCCGTCGGCGTCAGTGCGCCTGGCACAATCGGAATCTCGGCAGCAAGGGCAGCCGCAATCATATCCGGGTCCGCGTGGGGAGCAAACGCAAATTCTGCCCCAGCCGAGATCGCAGCGTCGAGTTGGGCGGTTGTCATAATCGTGCCGGTGCCCACGATGCAATCGGGCAATTCCGCACGCAGGCAGGCGATCGACTCGGCAGTCTCCGCACCCGTCCAGGCAATTTCCAGGAGGCGCAGTCCGCCACGGGCGGCCGCCCGCGCTTGCTGGCAGCACAGTGCTACGTCGGCCGTTCGCACGACCGCGATCGCGCGCCGCGCGCGGAGGGTGTTCAGCCAGCAGGATTCGGTCATGGCGGTGACGAGCAGGAGCCTTGAGAGAGCGACGTTCTTCATGCGGTTGGCACCGACGTGGCAAATCACACGCTTGTCGGCTTACAGCATGCTTTCACTGTTGAGCTGTTGCTTATACTACGGGTTATATAAACGGGATATATAGGAAACGCCTTCCTTCGAGCTAACGATGGGCCATTGCATCAATCCGCAATGCTTGCAGCCGGACAATCCGACCGAGCAGTCGTTGTGCCTGACCTGCCGCGCGTCGCTGCTGTTGACAGGGCGCGATCGCCTCCAACGCTTGCTCGGTCGTGCCGGCTGCGGCTCGGTGTATGCGATTGGCCACCGTGGCACCGCACGCGTTCTGAAAGTCCTGCATGATAGGACGCCTATAGCCTTGCAGCTATTCGAGCAGGAAGCACGCGTCCTGCAGCAACTGCAGCATCCTGGCTTACCGCGTCTCGACCCCGACGGTTACTTCATTTATGCTCACGGCAACGACTTGCCCGATATGCATTGTTTAGAGATGGAGAAAATCGAGGGCGCCGAACTTGAGTGCTATGCAATCCGGCACATTATGAGACCGAGCTCGCAACGCTCCGCCCAACGGTGGCTGCAACAGTCGACAGCAATTCTCCACGCCGCTCCCTCCAAGCAATATTTACATCGCGGCATCAAACCGCCCAATATTATCCTGCTTCCAACCGCTCAGCATGTCTCGATCGGCTTCGGCACTGACCGCGAGCTTACTCAGACCTATTTGGGCAAAGCCGCTGGACGGCGCATAACGGGGATTCTTACGCCCGGTTACACGCCGACCGAAAAAGCTAACGTCAGAGCCGTTCCCCAATCCGACTATTTCCTGCTCGGGCGGACGATCATCTTTTTGTTCGCCGGCCAACCGCCTGACGTACTGCCTGAAGCCCGACGCAGGAGCCTCCGCTGGCGCGATTGCGTCCCGCAGTTGGATGCTGCTGCTTTTGCCAATCCGATCGACGACGCGATCGCGCCGTTTCCAGAGGACCGGCCGCAACACGCGATCGAGCTACTAGAACGCCCCAACGGCATCGAGCCGGATACGCTGCCTGCTCATGAGATCGATCTCGACCGCCCGCCTGCTCGCGATGCTGTCAATGGGGGAGCTTCTGACCCAACATGGCCCGAGCGGGATCGCCGCAACACCCGTCTCCTGCAAATGCTCTTGACTGCAGTCGGCTCGGCCGGCAAACCTTTGTCAGCGTGCTCAAAAAATCTCCGCGGTGCTGCCCTCGCTCCATATAGTGCCCCTGATATTCCTCCCGATATTGCCTCTGGTGCTGTTGCTGCCTGCGACAACCTTGCCGCGCGGCTGGCCGTCCAACTACGCCGGCTGCGCTGGCTGACTGCCGGCGCGCTCGCGCTGACCGCAACGCTAGTAGCTCTGATCGGCACGCTAGCTTGGGAGCGTCGAACCGCGAGCGCACCCGTTGCAGATGCTACACCGGCAATTCCTACTGTTTCCCAAGGTGAATTCGCGCGGACCTTTGCAATCGAGCAAGCCTTTAGCGCCCATGACGATCTTGTAAGTGCTTTGGCGTTCGTGCCGGATAGCGAACTGCTGGTAAGCGGGAGTTGGGACGGCACGGTGCGCTTGTGGGACCTCGAGAGCGGCCGGCACCGCGCCGTGCTAACCGCGCCCGGACGGGATATCAATACGGTCGCGATCGCCCCGGACGGCCGGATCGTTGCCAGCGGCGGGCAAAATTTGCAGGTGTGGGAGCGCGCCTCCGGTCGGCTGCGTTACGGCAGTGCGGAGCACCGCCAATGGGTGCGTGCCTTAGCCTTCGACCCCTCCGGCACGCGCCTGCTGAGCGCGGGCGACGACAACCGAGCGTTCGTGTGGGACGTGCTCGGCGGCGAACGCCTGGCGACGCGCGAACTGCACGCATTTGATGTTAACGCCCTCTCGATCGCCTCACAGTGCCGTTGTTTTGCCAGTGCTAGCGACGACAATAGCGTGCGCGTGTGGGACTGGCACGATTGGGAACGAGACCGCCTGTTTCAGTTCGACCACGGCGATGATGTCAGCACGATCGCGATCGCGCCGGACGGACGCTGGTTGGTCAGCGGCAGCCGCGACGATACAGTGGCAGTTTGGGACTTGCGGACGGGCGAACGGCGCTGGTCTCGACGAGCACATGCCGACGACGTTACGGCCCTCGCGATCGCCCCGGACGGGACTTGGTTTGTAACTAGCGGCGACGATGGAGCGCTGCGCGTCTGGGATCTGGCAACAGGAATGTTACTAGCCGTTCCGAGCAGCGGTGCTGTTGAGAGTAAAGGGAGCAACCGCGCGCTCGGCAGCAATGCTTGGGTTCGAGCCGTTGCCCTGAGTGCTGATGGCACGCGCCTAGCCAGCGGCAGCGCCGATGGCACTATTCGCGTCTGGCGCATCCGGTAAGCTCCCCGATCGGTTGCAAATACGCTTGCCGCTCCGAGGCGAGCGCGGTGCCCGGAGCGGCAAGCATCATTCGGGCATAAGAGCCACTGGTAGCTTCCTATAGCAACGGAAAGGTTGGTCAGGACGATCTCCAGAATTGAAGTCCAAATCCACTGCCGTTGCAGGCTTGAAGTGACCGAATAAGCTACTCACTGCTATATGAGTAGCCTCTGCTATTTGTGTACCCTCTATTGGGTAGCCTCGCGCGGGCTAATCTTCGTAGATCCAAGGGGTAATGCTTGGCTTCCAGCTAGACAGTTCGCCGTCCTCGAACCAGAGGGCAACTTCGCTTTGGGCGGTTTCGATGGCATCGGAGCCGTGAATGAGATTGCGCCCGATGCTTACACCGAAGTCGCCGCGAATCGTGCCTGGTTCGGCGGTCAGAGGGTTCGTCGCGCCGATAAGCTTGCGAGCAGAGGCAACGACACCGTCTCCTTCCCAAACGCTCGCGACGACCGGACCGGACGTGATAAATTCGACCAAACTTTTGAAGAAAGGCCGCTCTTTATGGACGGCGTAGTGGGACTCGGCAAGCTCGCGCGAGACCGTCAATTGCTTGAGACCGACGAGGGTGAAGCCTTTGCACTCCAGACGCTGGATGACTTCGCCGACCAGTCCGCGCTGGACTCCATCGGGCTTGACCATAATAAACGTGCGTTCCAAAAGTCGCTCCTTGCTGCCAATTCGCTACTCGACTTACAACAACCCAGAGTATCAACAAAGCGCCTCGACCACCCGCTCCGATCTCGCAAATCCAGTCGATCCTGCTGCTAGCCGTCCCCGTGGCAAGGCAGCGGCAGGATCGCTCTAAACTAACAGACTGCTCCGTTAGCGGACGCGGTACGCTGCGGGCCGGGCGATCGCCACTTGCCGTGACTCCCAAGTCGATTGCACCCCCAGCTCGAACTTAATCTACGCCGACTGTGGGACGGTTTGATTCGGGCAGCGCGTGCGGCGGCATTCGATTGCGATCGAACTTGTTTAAAGCCCGCTCGGCTAAAGTCTTAATGATGATGTACAGCACCGGCACTAAGCCTAAACTTAAGAAGGTTGCGGCAAACATCCCGCCGAAGACGGCCGTTCCTAACGATTGACGGCTGCCGGCACCGGCACCGGTGGCCACGACTAGCGGGAAGATACTGCTCAAGGTCGAAATCGCTGTCATCAAAATCGGGCGCAGGCGCTGCTCGGCTGCCTCGATCGCCGCTCGCGAAATGCTTAGTCCTTGTTCGTGCAACTGATTGGCAAATTCGACGATCAGAATCGAGTTCTTACTCGCTAAGCCAATCAGCATTACCAACCCGATTTGACCGTACACGTCGTTAGGGAAGCCCCTCAGGGAGAGCGCCACCAGTGCTCCGAGTACGGCCAGCGGCACTGCGATCATGATTACTGCCGGATCGATGTAGCTCTCGTACTGAGCTGCTAGCACCAAGAACACCAGTAGCAATCCCAAACCGAAGATCAGCGGCGCTTGCCCGCCCGACTGGATTTCCTCCCGTGATTGGCCCGACCATTCGTAGCCCAACCCCTGCGGCAGCACCTCTGCAGCCACCTGCTCCATCGCTGCGATCGCCTGACCGGAGCTCGCACCGGGAGCGGGCTTACCATTAATTTCGATCGACCGCAAGACGTTGTAGTGATTGATACTCTGCGCGCCGGTTGTCGGCGTCAGCGTCACCAAGTTGCCCAACGGAATCAGCTCATCGCGGTTCGAACGCACGTAGAACTGTTCGATGGCGTTGGGATTGTCGCGGAAGGGTTCGTCCGCTTGGATGTAAACTCGGTAGGTTCGCCGTGCCAGCGTGAAGTCGTTGACGTAGCGCGAGCCGAGGTAGCTTTGCAACGTCTCGAAGATGTCATCGACATCTACGTCCAGTGCTTTGGCCCGATCGCGATCGACCTCTACCAACATCTGCGGCGTATTCGCCGAATAGGTGCTGAAAACTGCCTGCAGGTCGGGATGCTGATTGGCCGCACCGAGCATCTGACCCATATACTGCACGAGTTCGCCGAGCGCGAAGCTGCCCTGCTGGTCCTGAAGTTGGAAGGTAAAGCCGCCGAAGCTCCCCAAGCCTTGAATTGTCGGCGGGTTGAGCGGGAGAACGTTCGCCTCGGGAATGTTTGCGAGCTGCTCGCGCACGCGTTCGATGATTTCCGACGCCGACTGTCCATGTCCAGTGCGCTCCGACCACGGCTCCAGTGTCGTAAATACGATGCCGCTGTTGGCAACGCTCCCACTAAAACCGAAACCGCCGACGGCGAAAGTGGCGCGCACTTCGGGAATCGGTAGGTATATCTCCTCGATCTGACGCATCACTTGGCTGGTGTAGCTTAAGGACGACCCTGCCGGTCCACCCACGATCGTGATTATGTAACCTTGATCTTCCTCGGGGAGAAAAGCGCTCGGCACCTGGGCATACATCCAAGCCGTTGCCGCTAACAGCACGATGAAGACCCCGACGAGAAATGACTTGAGATGCGAGAAGGACTCCAACATGCTGCGATAGCGCCTGCGGAAGCTATCGAGGGCATGATTAAAGGCTCCGAAAATGCGCCCCACCCAGCCGCCGACTGGCGGACTGCTTCGCAATAGTAGTGCCGACAGCGTTGGTGTCAGCGTCACGGCGTTGAACGTGGATAAGCCGATCGCGAAGGCGATCGTGAGGGCAAACTGCCGGTACAGCGCGCCGGTCGTGCCCGGGAAAAACGCCACCGGGACGAACACTGCCATGAGCACTAGCGACGTAGCGATCACCGCCCCGAACAGTTCCCTCATGGACTCGATCGCCGCCTGCCTCGGCGTCATCCCCAGCTTCTGAATCTTCGTGGAGATGTCTTCTACCACCACGATTGCGTCGTCGACAACCATCCCCGTTGCCAACGTCAATCCGAACAGAGTCAGGCTGTTGATCGAAAAGCCGAACAGCTTGACAAACGCAAACGTGCCGAGCAGCGCTACCGGGATCGTAATCGCTGGAATCAGCGTCGTACGCCAATCTTGCAAAAACACGAAGATCACCAGCACCACCAACCCGACGGCTTGGAAAAGGGTCGCGATAACCTGCGTCAGCGACTGCTCTACGAAGTCCGTCGTGTCGAAGCCGATATCGTAGGTCATCCCTGCCGGAAATTCTTCCGACAGCTCGCGCATCCGCTGCTTGATCCCGCGCGCGACCTGCAAGGCGTTGCTACCGGGAACCTGATAAATGCCCAAACCCACTGCCTCGATACCGCGGAAGCGCAAAAAAGTATTGTAATTTTCAGCTCCCAGTTCGGCGCGACCCACATCGCGCAGCTTGACAAGCGTGCCGTCTGCTGATGCAGCCAGCACCAGGTTCTCGAATTCTTCTATGCTTTTTAGGCGACTGACCGCGCGCAGGCCGATCTGAAACTCCTGGTCGTCCGGAATCGGCGGCTGTCCGATGCGCCCGACACCAACCTGAATATTCTGCTCGAGCAAAGCATCGGCGACATCCGATGCCGTCAGCCCGCGACTGGCCAGGCGACCTGGGTCGAGCCACAAGCGCATGGCATATTTACGCTCGCCAAAGATAGCCACATTCCCGACCCCAGGAACCCGCTGTAGGGCATCGACCAGATATAAATCTGCGTAGTTGCTCAGAAAGACGTCGTTGTAGGTGCCCGACTCGCTAAACAATCCAAACGCAAGCAGCGGCGGTCCGCTGGACTCTTTGCTCACCGACACGCCCGTTTGCAACACTGCCTCCGGCAGCTGCGGCTCGGCGATCGACACGCGGTTTTGCACGTCTACCGCAGCGATGTTCTGGTCGCTCGATGCGTCGAAGGTTACGGTAATCGAGCTAACGCCATCGTTACTGCTCGACGAGGTCATATAGCGCATGCCATCGACCCCGTTGATTTCTCGTTCCAGGACGGTCGTGACGGCGTTTTCGACGGTGACGGCGTCGGCACCGATATAGGTGGCAGTGACTTGAACCTGTTTGGGACTGATCTGGGGATACTGCGCTACGGGCAGCGTCGGGATGGTAATGACGCCAACCAGTAGAATCAAGATCGCGCAAACTGAGGTCAGTACCGGCCGCTTGATGAAATATTCGATAAACATGGGAGCTGAGCAGGACGTGCGTTCCTAAGGCGGGCGAGGATCGACAGTGCGGAGCCTGACTGACGAGGTTACAGCTACCGCCCGGGAGGCACGGGGCCGGCGGCGGTGTCGGGTTGCGGCGCGATCGCCGCGCAGTCGGTGAGTTTGACGATACCGGACACGATTAGGGTTTCACCAGCTTCGAGTCCCGAGAGCACCTGGTAATTGTTGCCTTGGAGACCGCCGAGTTCGACCGGACGCTGGCGCGCGACCGGTGCGTCGGATGGCGGACTGCCCGCTGCTCCACCCGGTGCTCTACCACCAGCCGATGGACCTTTGGGAGCGGTACAACCGTCGCCGCTTTCGGCCGTAAAGACAAATGCCTGTCCGCCGAGGCGGGCAATAGCCGAAGTCGGGACCAGGACGCCATCGCGAGCGTTCCACACAATGCGCGCGCGGGCAAACTGCTCGTCACGAAACTTGCCGCCGGGGTTGGCAAACCGCGCCTCAACGAGGATCGATTGGGAGCTTTCGTCTACCTTGGGGGAGATGAACTCGATTTTGCCAGAGGCAACGGGTTCGTCACTATCGCCCAAGCGCAACTCTACGGGTAACCCCAGCCTCAAGTCGAGGGCGCGCTCGACGGGAACGGCAATCTTGAAGTCGAGGCGATCGTTTTGCGTGATGGTCGTGAGTTCGTCGCCCGCCTCTACGTAATCGCCAATTTCAACGGGGATATCGCCGACAATCCCGTCGATGGGCGTGACAATACGATTGTACTCAAGGTCCTCGCGCAAGGCGTTGATGTCGGCACGAGCTTGATCGAGCGCAGCTTGGCGTTGGCTGACGTTCGTGCGAGTGGCGATCGACTGCTGTTCGGTTGCAGCAAGGGTATTCCGGGCAACCGAGAGGGTTTCAAGAGATGCTTCGTATTCGGCACGGGCGCTTTCGAGTTCGCTGGTGCGCTCGTCAAGTGCCTGACGCGCCTGCGCGCCTTCACTGACTAACGGGACGACACGGTCGTAGTTGATCTGTGCTAAATCCAAGTCGGCTTCGCGGCGGCGAACGTTAGCCTCTGCACGCCGCACCTCTGCTTGGCGGCTGGCAACGTTCGCCTCGACAACGCGCACTTCGGCTTGCGCGCCATTGAGCGCCGACTGCTGGATGCTCGCGTTCGCGATCGCGGCGTCGACCTCGGCTTGGTTGCGATCGGGACGCAGCTGGATAATCGGCGTCCCGGCACTAACGCGATCGCCTTCGTTGACGAGAATTTCGACGACGCGACCTTCGATGCGCGGACTCAAGTTCACCCGCTCGCTTGCTTCGAGCAACCCGACGAACTCCGATGTCTCGCGCACGGTATGGGAAATAACTGGGGCGAGCTTGACGCGAACGGCGGGAACGTCCATCATCGGCGGACCGCCCCCGCGAGCGAAAATGAAGCGCCAGAGCAAGCCGCCACCGAACAGAAATAATAAGGGGACGAGTAACAACCAAAGGGAGGGTCGGCTACTGCTTTCGTTGGGCACTGGCTGCTGCCCGTTGCCATCGGGCAATGGCTCTATGGGCTGCAAGTCGCGATCGGTGTGGGGAGTTGACATAGCACGTCGGACTCTGGTGGAGAAATTTCCTTAAGAAAATTTTGGGTCGCTGTTGGCGATTATCGACCGCGCGCGGTGAAACCGAGATTCATATTAGTAAATAGCGATCGAACACGATGCTGGTATCCATCTGAAGCAAAATTGATGTCGGTAAGCGCGCCGGAAGGTTAACAGGATTGCAACGGACTTGCCAACCAGAGTCCGAACGCCAGTTACGCCGACTGTAGCAAAGAGTTTTAGTTGGGCAGAAGGGTGACTTGCGTAGGCGGTCAAAGCTCATACCCATCAGCCGACCGACACTCATGCCACGCTGCAAGCAAGAACTCTCTATAGCCGGCCAACATCTTGACGAAATCCTTCAGGATTATTCCGGTCCGTCGAAATCCCTGTTAAGTCCCGGCTGCTAAACAGCTTACTGCCTGACTCGTCGACCGCGCCCTCCAGGGCTAGTTGACCCACCATCTCGACCAGGCTGGTGCTAACCCCGACGCTGCCCGCGACAGCCGCAACGGATCTACACAATAAAACGGTCATACCGATCGGGGCAGCCTCGACTTGAAGATTCCCCGCGACCGCTGCAACGAGTTTCAAGCCGTGCTCGCGCCCAAGGGGCTGTGTCACCTCTCCGGACTCGACGAGAAGATTCTCGCCCTCTCCCCCCGATGAGTCACACCTGCGTTTTTAAAGGCCAACTTCACGACCTCTAAAGGTTGACATTTCCCACGTGTTGCTTAGCCAAGTCACCGACGTCGTCCTGCCGGAACTGAAACAATGGCAAGCCCGCCCGCCCGCTCTGGTCTACCCCTTCGTCAGGCGCGACGCGCTGCCGGGAAGGTACGCCGCGACGGGGGAGTGCAGCAGACCGCCATCTACCGGGTGCTGGGAGTTAACCGCGACGGGTACCAGGAACTGCTCGGGATGTGGAGTGCGCCCGATGACAGGGCGAAGTTCTGGATGTCGGTGCTGACAGACCTGAAAAATCGGGGCGTGCAGCGCATCTGCATTGCTGGCGTGGACGGTCTGACCGGCTTTCCCGAAGCCATCGCTGCCACGTTTCCCGAGGCACGAGTGCAATTGTGCATCGGGCATCTGGTGCGGAACTCGCTGAAGTACACGAACTGGAAACACCGCAAGGAAGTTGCCGGTGACCTGATGACGATTTACCGTGCCCCGATGGTGTCAGCTGCGGAGGATGCCTTGACGGGGTTCGCGCAGAAATGGGACGAGACGTATCCGACCTCGGCGGGCAGTGGCTGCGGGAGTGGGAGCAGGTTACCCGCGGTTTGACTACCCGCCGGACATCCGACCGGTAATGTACTCGACCAACCCGCTTGAGTCGTTGAACCGGTCGTTGCAGAAGGTGCTGAAAACGAAGGGTGCGTAGCCGTCAGAGGAGGCGTTAATGAAACCGATGTACCTAACGCTAGGTCACATCAGCAGGAAATGGACGCGACCGATTGGGAACTGGAAGCCAGCGCTGGAGAGCTTTGCCATTGAGTACCTCAACTGGTTCGCGGACTGAAAGCGAAGCTTAAACAAAATACGTGACACTCTGGTCCTGGCAACTAAACGCAGTGGTGAATTTTCCGTTGCTGTTATGCGCGAATGATAGTCTGGTTTGCCATGGAGCGATCGCGAAGACGCGCAGATAGATCTGCTCGCCGCGCGCGCTGCAGTCTCTTTAGCCGAAGCCTTTGTCGCGATTTGGGGCCGGGACCTCAAGGCACAACTCCAGTTGATGGCGGAGTTCCGGCAGGTCTAGATCCTGACCGATTAGCACGAGTTGGTTCTTCTGCTTGCCCTTCCACTTGTAGTCCTCGATGGAGAAACGCTTGCCACTGAGATGGAAGACGTGGCGATCGGGACTCGTGTCAAACCACAAGATTCCCTTCGCACGGAACACTGCTTCGGGCAGCTCGTTGTCCAGGAAAGACTGGAACTTGCGAATTGAAAAAGGGCGATCGCTTTCAAACGACAGAGACACGAACCCGTCGTTTTCTAGATGATGCGAGCCATCGTGGCTGTGGTCGTGATGGTTGTGATGGTCGTGGCGATGATCGTGATGATGGTCGTGGTGAGGGTGATGGTCGTCATGGTCGCAGTCGGGTTTGAAATATTTGTCCGACTCGAACAATCCGATACTGAGGATCAGCGGCAGCGGCACCTCCGAGTTGCGAGTGCGGATGATGCGGGCGCCTGTCTTCACATCGCGAATGCGTTTTTCGAGATCCGCAATTTTCTGCTCGTCCACTAAGTCAGTCTTGTTCAACAGGATGATATCGCCGTATGCGATCTGGCTGCTAGCCGCTTCGCTGTTGAAGAGATCGAGGCTGAAGTTCTCTGCATCCACCAACGTCACGATCGAGTCGAGGCGCGTCATGTCGCGCAGCTCCGTGCCCAGGAAAGTCAGCGCCACCGGCAGCGGGTCGGCCAGACCGGTCGTTTCTACTACTAGATAATCGACTTTATCCTCGCGCTCCAGCACGCGATAGATTGCCTCCACAAGGTCGTTGTTGATCGTGCAGCAGATGCAGCCGTTGCTCAACTCCACCATTCCTGCACTGCTGTCGGTGTCGATAATTAGCTCGTTGTCGATGCCAATTTCGCCGAACTCATTGACCAAGACTGCAGTTTTGACACCTTGATTGTTGCTAAGGATGTGGTTGAGAAGTGTGGTTTTACCGCTGCCGAGGAAACCCGTGATGATCGTGACGGGCAAGCCGAGCTTGGGAGCGTCCATCGGTGCGGCGGCGGTCGGCTGGAGGTCAGGAGTTTGCATGGCGGTGCCTGGGGAGCGTCACAGTTAAGATGGAGTCCGGAAGCGGGAATTCGCCGAGGGCTAACTGCCTGTGCGTACTTCCTGCTTCTGAATAGTGTTTATATTATGCTCGCCTCGATTCGCGAGTTGCCAGCACGATGACCCTGACTGTTTACAATACGCTCGCCCGCCGTTCGGAACCCTTTGAAACCGTCGAACCCGGAAAGGTGCGGATGTATTGCTGCGGCATTACGGTATACGACTTGTGCCATCTGGGTCACGCCCGCACCTGCACGATTTGGGATGTGGTGCGGCGGTATTTGCGCTGGCGCGGCTTCGCAGTGGAGTACGTTCAAAACTTTACCGATATTGACGATAAGATTCTCAACCGGGCGCGTACGGAAGGCGTCTCGATGCAGGAGATTTCCAATCGCTACATCTCTGCATACTTCGAAGATATGGACCGCTTGGGCGTGCAACGTGCCGACGCTTACCCGCGCGCCACCGACGCGATCGACGGCATCCAGCGCTTGGTGCGCGACCTCCAGGTCAAAGGGTATGCTTATCCATCCGGCGGCGACGTCTATTATGCAGTCCGCAAGTTTTCCGACTATGGCAAGCTCTCCGGACGCGATTTAGACAATCTGCAAGCGGGGGCGAGCGGTCGCGTGGACGCTGGAGATGCCGCAACATCGCAGAAACGCGACCCACTTGACTTCGCACTGTGGAAAGCGGCCAAGCCCGGCGAGCCGTTTTGGGAGTCACCATGGGGTGCGGGCCGACCGGGCTGGCACATTGAATGCTCTGCGATGGTGCGCGATCGCCTGGGCTCCACCATCGATATCCACACCGGCGGCGGCGATTTGATCTTCCCGCACCACGAGAACGAGATCGCTCAATCGGAAGCGGCAACCGGCAAGCCACTAGCGCGGTATTGGTTGCACAACGGCATGGTCAAGGTCGGCGGCGAAAAAATGTCGAAGTCGTTAGGGAACTTCATTACCATCCGCGACTTGCTCGACAAGCCAACGGATCCGATGGTGGTGCGGTTGTTCATTCTGCAAGCCCATTACCGCAAGCCGATCGACTTTACAGATGAAGGGCTGCAAGCAGCGGCGAACGGCTGGGAAACGCTCAAGGACGGTTTGCTATTCGGCGATCGCTTTGCCGATCGACTGGGCTGGAGTTCGACCGAGGCACGCGATCTCGATGCTGAAGCCCGCTTCATCGCTGCTGCAGACGACGACTTTAATTTCACCAACGGTTTGGCGATTCTCTTCGAGCTGGCGAAAGAACTGCGTAAGGCAGGCAATTTGATCGTCCACAACGGAAAAACGGCCGTCCGCGCTGCTGAACTAGAGGGGAAATGGCGATCGCTGGTGGAGCTGTCCTCCGTTCTGGGGGTGGTGGCGCAACCGGAAACCGAAGCGGCGATCGCCTCCGGTCCCAGCGATGCCGAAGTCGAAGAACTTATTCGCCAGCGGACGGCGGCACGGAAAGCCAAGCACTTCGCTGAAAGCGATCTCATCCGCGACGAGCTTCAAGCCCAAGGGATTACTCTCATTGACAAACCTGGCGGTGTCACGGATTGGCATCGCACTTGATATCGGATGATGCTTTAAAAACAGCGCGGTTTCAGCATAAAGGTGTCGGAGCGGATAGCAAGGAAGGGGCGATCGCCAATAATGTCCAAAAAGTAGGGTCACAAGTTTCTGCTCGGAAACCTCGGTCTATGTGACTAAGAGCTAGGGGCGCGTGTAACCTTCTAAAGAGAGAATTTACAGCTGTTTGCTGAGTTTGGCGGACAATGTGCCGCGGGCGTGTTCGACCAAGCGGGTGATGAGCTGTTTGAGCAGCTCCTACTCGCCCAGGATTTGCTCGGAACCGAAGTAATGTTGCAGGAGTTGGTTGAGGAGCTGGTCGGTTTTGGAGGGTTCTGGCTTGCGTCTGGGCATGGGTTGCGGTCTCCTATTGAGTTATCTCTCAGACCGCTTACACAAAAAACTTTGCAGGCTTGGGCTTGGGAGGCGATCGCCTCCGATCGAAGCAACCGACGCGATCGCCAGATTTAGGAAGCTAGTGCCGACGCACGCGGTTTGGCGAAGATCATCCGCCCGGCTGACGTTTGCAGCGCAGAGGTCACAATGACCGGCAACTCGGCTCCGAGGTGCTCGCGTCCATCATCTACAACAACCATCGTGCCATCTTCAAGGTAGCCGACGCCCTGGGCTGGCTCCTTACCTTGCTTGAGGATCTTGAGCTGCAAGGTATCGCCGGGGAGATAGAGCGGGCGTACTGCCTGTGCGAGGTCGTTCACATTGAGCACTGTCACCTGCTGCAGATCGGCCACCTTGTTGAGGTTGTAATCCGTAGTGAGCAAGACGCCGTCGATGTCCTGAGTCAGCCGTATGAGCTTAGCATCAACGGTTTGAACGTCCTCGTAGTCGCCGGCGTGAATTGTCAACCGACCGGGATATGCTTCCTGCATGCGCTTGAGAATGTCGAGGCCTCGCCGCCCGCGTCCGCGCTTCCGATCGTTTGCGGCATCTGCTAGACGCTGCAACTCCTCGAGCACAAATGCTGGTACGAGCAGTTGACCCTCGATGAAACCGGTACCCAACAGTTCTTCAATTCGACCATCGATCGCGCAGCTCGTGTCGAGTACCTTCGTGGCAGCGGGCTTGAGCGTGCCCTCAGCAACCAGGATCGACTGCATGCTGTTGGGGTTGATCAGGCGTAGGAACGATCTTCCGTGGGTATCGGCAAGACTGACTCCCATAAACGCAAACATCACGCTGCCCAGAACGGCAACCAGCGGTTTGATGAAAGCCAGCTCTGTTGGAATCGGCAATAGGAACAGGGGGGCGAGCATGAGATTGGCTAGCAAAAGCCCGATCGCCAATCCAGCCGAACGCGTCAAAATGATTTCTACGGGCGTGTTGCGGATTTGCGCTTCCAGACGGCGGTAACTGGCTTGCGCCCATAGTCCGACTGCCAGACCGAAAATCGCGGTAAACCCAGCCGTCACCCAACGCAAGGCATGCACGTTGCTGACAGTTGCTTGTATCGATTCAGGAAGCAGATCCACGGCATCGTAGCCGATTCCCGCAGCTGCCAGGATAAAAAGAGCAATGATGATGGCGTCAACCATTAGATTCGGGTGCAGAGAACTTGCACGGATGAATGGTTTGGCAGACTCGATTTCGCAAGAATTTCGTGCGAAAACAGAAGTGGGCTTCGTTCATTATATCGGGCGCGAATCGCGCGATATTTGACGGGAATATCGACCGTGCTGTTGCTGATAAACAAGCACTCGACGCGCCTCTTCCCCCTTTGCTGAGGGGCACTCGCAGGGCTACGGCTGTGAGAGTCTCCAGCTTTTAGGCATTTCCTGGGGGCTGCAGTTAAGTGAGGGAAATACGGCAAATGTAGTGCGAGCTTTTGCAACAATTTGCGAAGAAACGCGACCGAGTTTGCGTTAACGTAACGAATATTGACGCTCCTAGTCATCGTTTTCACGGAATGCAGTTTTCTCCTGTCGTCCGCGGGCCCGACTTGCCCGAAGCCGTCGCCGAGTGCTCGCCAACGGCAGCCTACGTTCATATTCCGTTTTGCCGTCGTCGCTGCTTCTACTGTGATTTTCCGATCTCGGTTGTTGGCAATCGCGCTACAGCAGGGTTCGAGAATGTAGTCGAGCGTTACGTAGAAGCATTGTGTCGGGAGATCCGAGCCACTCCGCTTACGAATGCAAGGCCGCTGGCGTCGGTATTCTTCGGCGGAGGGACGCCTTCTTTGTTGCCGGTCGCTCAGCTCGCGCGCATCCTGGAGGTGCTAGGAGAACGGTTTGCGATTGCGACTAATGCCGAGATTGCCATGGAGATCGATCCCGGTACCTTCAATGTCGAACAGCTGCGCGGTTATCGCACGGCAGGGGTCAACCGCTTCAGTCTGGGCGTGCAAGCCTTTCAAAACGAGTTGCTCGAATTGTGTGGGCGATCGCATTGCGGTCAAGACATCATGGCGTCGATCGAGATCGTCCGTCAGGTAGGGATTACCAACCTCAGCCTCGATCTGATCTCCGGGTTGCCACACCAAACCTTGGTGCAATGGAACGCTTCGTTGCAACAGGCGATCGCGATCGCGCCCCAGCACCTCTCTTGCTACGATCTGGTCTTGGAGCCGACGACCGTCTTTGCCCGTCGTTACCAGCCGCAATGCCCTCCGCTGCCGTCCGACGAGACCGCCGCCCAAATGTACCGCCACGCACAGCAGGTGTTGGGGGCTGCCGGTTACGAGCATTACGAGATCGGAAACTACGCTCGCGCGGGTTATCAGTGCCGACACAACCGCGTTTATTGGGAAAATCGTCCTTATTTCGGCTTTGGTGTTGGTGCCGCTAGCTACACGAATGGGCAGCGCTTCACGCGTCCTTGCACGCGCACGAGCTATTACGCGTGGCTTGATGCCTACGAAGCGGCTGGGGGCACGATTGACGTCCTGCCCAACACGCCGACAGAGGAGTTACTGGAAACACTGATGTTAGGTTTGCGCTTGGTTGAAGGGATAGATTTGACCGCGCTCGCCGCTCGATTTGGCTCTAAGTTGTTGGGTGCACTTGCACCCTGCCTGCGACGCTACGAAGGCGCGGGTTGGGTTGAAGTCGTCGCAATAGATGGGAGCAGCAGTGAGGTAGGCGATCGCCTGCCTGCCGCCGGGCGCTTACGTCTGAGCGACCCAGAAGGTCTGCTATGCTCGAATACGGTGCTGGCAGCGCTCTTTGAGATACTGTCGTGACAATGCTCGCGATCGCTCGGCGATTGCCGAACACCATCTACACGTAGGTCCGACAGCGGTCTGTCGTGTTTCAAGCAATCGCATTTCCTACTGCGACCGGGCAAAATCGGTTATCCGGGTCGCTGCCATTTCCAGCGTCGGGATATCGCGCACCAATGCCACGCGCACGTATCCCTCGCCTGCTTGCCCGAACCCCGAACCCGGAGCCAGTGCCACACCGGTTGTTTCTACAAGCTGCGTGCAAAACCCCAGCGACGTGCCCGACCAAGTGTCGGGCAGCTGCGCCCACACGTACATCGTTGCCGGCGGGAGCGGCACGTCCCACCCGTGACGGTGCAGGGCGGCGACAAAGGCATCTCGACGGGCGCGAAACGCGGCTACAGTTTGTCGAATGCCCTCCTGCGGTCCTTCCAACGCCGCGATCGCGCCATTAGCGATACCGCGGTACTGGTTGAAGTCAATAACGGATTTGACCTGCCGCAGGGCTAAAATTAGCGCCCGGTTGCCAATTGCAAAGGCAATCCGGAAGCCGCCCATATTATA
Organism: Rubidibacter lacunae KORDI 51-2; assembly: GCF_000473895.1. Taxonomy (NCBI): domain Bacteria; kingdom Bacillati; phylum Cyanobacteriota; class Cyanophyceae; order Chroococcales; family Aphanothecaceae; genus Rubidibacter; species Rubidibacter lacunae. Next base: position 70,742 of record NZ_ASSJ01000081.1, read on the forward strand.
GGATTTTGAAAAAGAATAAAATTCAATTGCGATATCTTTATTGCGATCGGCTTCAAATACCGAGGGCGCGCGCCCGGCAAAGACTACTTCAGCATAAGGAAAGTCGTGAACAAGTGCGATCGCGTGTCGGCGGCAAAATGCCACGGCTTCCTCGAAAAACGATCGCGGTGCCATCGCCGTTGTCGGATTGTGCGGGTAGCTCAGCACCATCATCCGCGCGCGATCGCGAATCGCCGGAGGAATGTCGTCGAGCACGGGTAAGAAGCCGCACTCGACCCGAGCGGGCATGAGGCTCACTTCGCCGCCTGCTAAATGCACCCCACCGGCGTGAGAAGGATAGCCAGGATCCTGAAGCAATGCAACGTCACCCGGGTCGAGCAGTGCCAGTGGTAAATGGGCGGTGCCTTCCTGACAGCCGATCAGCGGCAAAACCTCTGTCTCCGGATCGACCGGCAATCCGTATCGGTCCTGATACCACCGAGCTACTGATTCTCTGAACGCTTGCGTGCTGTGAAATAAGGCGTAACCGTGCGTCTGGGGATCATGTAGCGATCGCGCGATCTCGTCGAGTACCCAGTCAGACGCCGGCAAATCCGACGAGCCCAAGGACAAATCGACGATCGCTTGACCGGACGCAATCGCCCGCGCCTTCGCTCGATCCATGTCGGCAAAAACATTGGACTGGAGAGCCTGCATGCGTCGAGCAAGGTGCATGAGCGTTTAGTCGTCGAGATAGTTGGCGCAGAGGTCCGGAGCGCCTAGCGCGGGATCGCTGCAGATGTCTAGCCTAGATGGTCGTCCAGATTGGTTTTCAACTTATCCCGAACTAGTGCACCTTCGTGAGACCACACCACCTCGTTATCCTTAAGTAAGCGTAGCGCCGGCACACCTTCTACTTTGTAGGCTTTTACGGCACCGGGACTGGGATCGACTTCCATCTTTACCACTTTAAGGCGATCGGCATACGCCTGAGCCGCCCAGTCGATCGAAGTCGAAGTTAGGCGACAAGGACCGCACCACGGTGCCCAGAAATAAACCAGCACCGGTTTGTCTGCCTGCAACACTTCACTGTCAAACTGACTGTCTGCAATCGCGATCGCTTGACTCATCTCGCGCTTTCTCCTCCATCTCGAACGCGGCGGATGGCGTCCGCCTGCCTTCCTAAATTACCGCGCACACATTCCCCTCGACTGGGTAGTACGCTTTCTTAAGACCTTCTCGGCATTCGATTCGGGGTTCGAACTGATACGAGTCCCGCACTGTTCGTGCGAGACAGTGCGCGAACAGTGCGGGACCTCTTGAAGAGCAAACCGACATCAGCTGAGTTGCAACGGCCGTTGGCACCAGACATTTTCTAGCTCGCCTCGGCATGCGACCCCGCGGGCATGCCCGATGCAGTTGCTAACCCCAGTTACTTGATATCGTCGAGTTCGGCACGCAAATCGGCTAGCTCCGCGTCGATTGCCAAATCGCCTGCTGCTGGGGCATCCACAGACGTTGCTGATGCTTGCGGTAACGCCCCAGCGGGCTCGGCACCGCCCAGCATCTGTGCTTTCAACGCCGACAACTCGTCGTCGACATCGCTCCCAGCTTCCAGTTGTGCAAACTGTTGCTCGATACCCATGCCGCCAAGCTCTTGGGCTGCCTGCGATTCAGCCTCAATCGACAGTACTCGCTCTTCCATACGTTCGAAAGCAGCTAGGGCGCTACCCGTCCCCATCGTGCCGACTTCAGCCTGCAATCGCTTGTTGGCTTCGGCAGCTTTGAGACGCGCCTTGTACATATTTTTCTTGGTCTTCGCCTCGGAGATTTTACCCTCCAACGCGATGAGGTTGCGGCGCATACCGTCGACCGTAGAAGATTGTTGGTCGAGCTGCTGCTTGAGCATGTTGGCCGCATCAATTGCAGTTTTCTTGCGCTGTAATGCTTCGCGTGCCAAGTTCTCGTCGCCCTTGGTCAAGGCTAGTTGGGCCCGCTGGTGCCATTTTGCTGCTTCCGATTGATTCTGCTCGTACTGCTGCTGCGTGCGCTTTTGCGCCCCGATCGCCTCGGCAGTTGCCTTGCGGAGTTGAACGAGATCTTCCCCCATATCGATCACGGCCTGCTCGAGGATTTTCTCCGGATCCTCGGCTTGGCTGACCAGATCGTTTAGATTGGCACGCACGACGCGACCCAAGCGATCGAAAAGTCCCATGACGCTACTTTCCCTTGCAATTTACCGAAGCCGGTCTACCGCTTCAACGACATACCTGCCACGCCCGCTTGCCGCAGCCTCAGCCAACGAGCTGCAGCGTTTCGCCGCTGCTGCCAACAAGACATCAAAATCGGGGATAACCGATTGCCAGGCACGACAACATCATTACCCCCGCATCCAATCGTTCGGGCAGGTTTTGCCCAAATGTTAACATTCCCGCTTACAGGCGGTCCGCCGCGCCGCTCGCGATCGCGCGCCGAACCCGACCGCTATGACGCTTGACCGCTAAGCGTCGGGATCTTTTCCAGAGCGGACTGCTCCCCATCCTCGCCATAGACGGTCAGATCTTCGGGTTTACAGCGCTCGACGATTAATGCCGCTATCGTCGCGCCCTCGCTCTCGAGATCCTCGATGTAACCGTCCTGGGATGCTTCTGCCTCCCGTTTGTTCGCGAACGGACCGAAACAATAGGTGCACTGGGGATTCTCCGTTTTAATACGAACCCACCAAGCAGCACCAAGCGAATCCAGGATGTTGACTAGGAGCTTCATCATTAGAATTGCCCAAAACTTTGCCTTCAAGCCAAGCAAACAGCAACTAGACTGCGAGTACCCGCTTTATGAGCAGCTTTACATTTCTGCACTCTAGGGTTTTAAACCATCGGTCCGGGGCACGTCAAGAAGGATAGGCGGCGCGTAGTGCTGTCGGCACACTTCGTACAAAGCGATCGCGGTAGCAACCGAGGCATTGAGACTCTCGGTCTTCCCAACGGTAGGGATTGACAGCAAGCCGTCGCAGTGACGGCGCGCGAGCAGGCTCAGCCCCTTATCTTCCGAGCCCACCACCAATACTACCGGTCGATCGAAATCGATGCTGTGTAGTGCTTGACCGCCAGTAGCAACGGTGCCGTAAACCCAAAACTCGGCTGCCTTCAGCTCCTCTAAAGCCCGCGACAGGTTGACCACGCGCGCTACCGGGAAGTATTCGAGTGCTCCGGCAGCTACTTTCATAACCGTTGAGGTGATTCCCACCGCACGCCGCATGGGGATCGCCATGCCCTGAGCCCCGAGCGCTTCGCCCGTCCGTGCGATGGCACCGAGGTTGTGGGGATCGGTAATGCCGTCTGCGACGATCAGGATCGGTCGAGAACTATTAGCTTTGGCCCGCGCGATCAGCTCGCTAAGTTCTACATAGGCATAGGGTGCAACTTGTGCGACGACCCCTTGGTGGTTGCCACCTTCAGTAAGCTGGTCGAGACGCTGGAGATTGACCTCGTCTACAGTGCAGCCGCGACTCTTGGCAGTTTCGAGCGCGGCGTGAAAGTTAGAGCTGTGGCGCAGCCGTGCCGTGACCCAGATGCGATTGAGCTGGCGGCCGGCATGCAGTGCCGACAGGACGGCGTGCCGGCCGTAAATCGTGTCACTTTCAGTTTCAGTAGTAGCAACCGCCGAACTGTCCCGGCGATCGCGCAACGATCCAGCAGCAACTCTATCGCGCGGGTGCAGGCGCGGGGCCTGAGGACGTTCGTCATTGCGCCCGCGGCCGGAACGACGTTCGCCACGATCGAAACGCTTGGGGCGGCTGTCGCGTTCGGACCGATTGGAACGCTCGTCGCGGCTGATTTGCTTTGACCCTTCGTCACGGCGGCGGTAACGATCGCCGCCGGTGCGATTGCTGCCGTCCCCGGTGCTGTCCCCGCGACTGCGAGGAGCACCATCGCGCGTCGATCGCGAGCGGTTGGGATAAGCAGGTTTGGCTGGCATTCGCTTGCGCCGTGTCGGTTCGGACATGAGGATTTGGGGGTGAGCTAAGGGTGGAAGACTCGTTCCGAGCCGTTTGGCTCGGCAGTCGATTGAGGAAACCGAGTGTAGATCGCCTACGCACAGAGATCGAGCCACTGCAGGACCTGCAGCAGGCGTTCGCGATCGCAGAGGAAGAGATAACCGATCAGCGTTTCCAAGCTCGTCGCTTGCTGATAAATGAGGGGTGAGAGCCGACGCGGACGACCCGAAGCAGCATTGCGTCCTCGTCGGAGGATATCGCGCTCGTCTGCGTTCAGATAAGGCTCCAGGGTCTGCAAACGCTCCGCTTGGGTTTCGGCACGAACGGCACTGACAACGAGTCGGTGATAGTCGGATAGGCGCTTGGGCGGAAGCAGATAGCGCGATCGCGCGCAAACCTCGTAGACGGCATCGCCCAAATACGCCAACACGGCCGGCGACAAACGCTGGGCAGCGAGAGCGCTAGTGGGGTCGGTGTCGAACCCCGCACGCAAGCAGTCGAGTTGCACGCTCAAAAATTCGCGCGCGTCGCCATCAGTTGGCAACGCCCTGGAGGAAACTACATCTGGCGTAGCATCGTCGCGAGCTGCCGCTGACATGGGGACCCCCCTAACGAACCCGCCAGCGGGAGTTTGCCGACGACCCAAACGCTTCCGATAGTAGCATTGCTCCCTAGCAGGCAGATTTGGGTATTTGCCAGCCCGACAGATGAGCAACTACTGGGTCTCAGCCTGGGCGATCGCGTCTTCGAGCGTCGGTTTTAGGGATAAGAACTTCTCCAAGCGCACGAGCTTAACCGTCTGTGTCACGCGGGCGTTGGTTACAACTTGGAGAGAGCCACCGGCTGTTTGAGCGAGTTTGACGAGCTGTACAAGCGCGCCCAGTCCGGAGCTATCGATGAAGTCAATCTGCGCGAGTACGAGAATGACGTGTTTCGGCGCGTTTTCTTCTTCAATGAAGGTGCCAATAGTCTTGCGCAGGGCCGGCTCGGAAAAGGCATCGAGCAAGCCGGTCAAGCGAAAAATTTGTATGTTGTCCTTGACTTCGCGCGTGCCTCTGAGGCTGACAGTCAGGGTGAGCGGTTCAGGAATGGCTCCCTCCTCCGGCGTTGGCAGTGCCGGTCGGTATTGCGAAACCGTATTCTAGCTCATCGCGCGGTCGCAGAGGACGATAGGTTTTCAGCCGTGCGATCGCGCATCATACTGACGAATTGTGCGAACAAATAATCGGCATCGTGGGGACCGGGACTGGCTTCGGGGTGGTACTGCACCGAGAAAATTGGCAAGGTTTTGTGGCGCAGGCCGGCCACCGTGCGATCGTTCAAGTTGAGGTGAGTGATCTCGACGTCGGGCCCGAGCGACTCTTCGCGTAAAGCAAAACCGTGATTCTGGCTGGTGATTTCCACGTGCTGGCTCAACCCACAGGGCTGGTTGAGACCGCGATGCCCGAATTTGAGCTTAAAGGTTTCGCCGCCAAGGGATAGCCCGACAATCTGGTGCCCCATACAGATCCCGAAAATCGGCTTGTCGGCTGCCAATAGAGCGCGCGTGGTAGCAATGCCGTCGCCGACGACGGCTGGGTCGCCCGGACCGTTGGACAGGAAGATCCCGTCGGGTTCGTATTTGAGAATGTCCTCAGGTGGAGTGCCGGCCGGCACCACGATAACGCGGCATCCGTAGCTCGCCAGGCGACGCAGGATATTGCGCTTGACGCCGAAGTCGATCGCGACGACCGTCAGGGGCGACCCGCCGCCGACAGCATCGGTCGGGCGATATTCCCAGATGCCATCCGTCGGGTCGGACCATTCGTAGATGTCTTTCGTCGTTACTTCGTTGACGAGGTTGAGCCCTTCCATACAGGGAGCGGCTTGCACTTTGCGCAGCAATTCGTCGGCATCGAGCACGGTGTTAGAGATCGCGCCGTTCATCGCACCGGAGGAGCGCAGGATGCGAGTAAGAGCGCGGGTGTCGATCCCGTAGATGCCTGGAATACTGTTCTCTTGGAGATATGCGTCGAGGGTGCGTTGCATTCGCCAGTTGCTGGGCGTGCGGCACAGGTTGCGGGCGACGACACCCCTGACATGGGGTTGCGCCGACTCTTCGTCTTCGTCGTTGACACCGGTATTACCTAGCTCGGGGTAAGTGAAGGTGATAATCTGACCGCGATAGCTGGGATCGGTGAGGACTTCCTGGTAGCCGGTCATGCCGGTGTTGAACACGACTTCGCCGATCGCCGTGCCGGTTGCGCCAAAGGCACGACCGCGGAATACCGTGCCGTCAGCGAGGACGAGAAGAGCGGGTTTTACGTCTGCAAGCGCCACAATTTCTGTTTGACTCCGTACCGAACGACCTTACGCCTGGGAGCGACTGCCCCGCCGGCGTGAGTTCGCTCCTTACTCTACCAGCTCCGTGCCAGCGCGCTGCCGCCGGCGTCAGGCTTTGATGACGCGCTTTTAGCAAGGCGATCGCCACGTCGGTAGCAAGTCTGTCGGAGCAAGTCTTAAGTGTTGTCTTGATTGCTTAGAAATTGCACGAGCGCCTGCAGTTTTTCCCATGCTGCCCCGCTTTTGAGAAGCTCGCGGGCGCGATCGCAGCCCTCCCGATGCGCGCCGAGGGTGACAACGCCACCCACTTGCAGGGCTAGCGACGCGTTTAATGCCACCACATCTTGCTGGGCTGCAGTGCCTTTGCCTTGCAGGACAGCGGTCAGAATTGCAGCGTTTTCCTCGACTTCACCACCGTGCAAAGCCCCAGTTGGTGCAGTTGCCAAGCCCAGTGCCTGTGGGTCGAGAACGGACAGAGCGATCTCGCCGCGATCGAGTACCGCCAGATCGGTCGCATCGGCCAGACCGGCTTCATCGAGGCGCTCGCGGCCGTGTAGCACGATCGCCCGCTCCATCCCCAACTCGCGCAAGGCTTGCGCCACTGTGTCGACGAGTCCCGAGTCGAACACTCCCAGCACTTGCCCGGTCGGGTGCAGCGGATTCACCAGCGGTCCGAGCAAATTAAATGCCGTACGCACCTTCAGGGTTTTCCGCAGCGGTACGACGGCTTTCATAGCTGGGTGCCAACCCGGTGCAAATAAAAATGTAATGCCGACTGCCGCGAGCGCCGCCCGCGCGGCATCTGGTGTCGCGGTTAAGTTGACCCCGAGAGATTCCAAGACATCTGCCGAGCCAACTTTGCTCGACGCGGAGCGGTTGCCGTGCTTGGCAACCTCGATCCCGGCCGCTGCCGCCACGAACGCCACTGCCGTGGAAATGTTGAAGGTTCCGGCCCCGTCTCCACCCGTCCCGCAGGTGTCGATGACCGGCGCGGTATGTGCGATCGCCTCTGCTTGCCTCGATTGAGCTTGCAGGACTTGGGCCATTCCTGCCAGTTCGAAGGCCGATACCCCTTTGGCTTGGATCGCAGCCAAAATTGCCCCAGACAGCACGGGCGGGATCGCTTCGTCGAGCCAGCCGCGCATCAGTTTTGCAGCCTGCTCGCGGGTTAGCGATTGGCGGTCGAGCAATTGTTGTAGCAGTCCGGACCAGTCCGTCGCGATCGCATCATCTTGCACCATTGGGTTCTTATCGCCAGTCTCGATGTCGTTAGTAGTTGTGTCGTCTGGGTTGACGACCTCGATTTTACCCGCGGGCAATCGTCCTTGGGTGGTCTTCCCAACTTCGGTATATCGGAAGACTACAAACCCTCGCGTCGATGCTCGACGCGAACGCCTGTATTTTCAATGATGCTGGCTCGTCCCAGCCATCGCTCCAGCTAGCGCCCTGCAGGCAGTCAGTTGATAAATCCGCTCAACACGACAAGCAAACCGCCAACAAGGGCCAGAATGGTTAGCACGAGGCCGGCATTTGGACTGCCCTGCCAAGAGTAGTTCTCGTCGCCGTTCTTTCGGTCTGCCACGGGAAGTACCTCCCCTTGCATTTCTGCTTTTTATGATGGCATTTGCTGGGCGGGGTGTAGCGCGATCGCGGCTAGTTTACGGCCACCGGACTACCTTGAACTACCAGCACCGAGCACGGTGCATTGTGCACAACGTAGTTGCTGACACTGCCGAGGAGCAGTTCGGCAACACCGCGCCGCCCGCGCCGCCCGATAACGATCAAATCGGCACCCCAGGTATCCGCGACATCCACAATCCAGTGGCCGGCTTCGCCCATGCGCCACTCGGCCGATACATTAATTACTCCGTTCTTCTCTGCCTCCTTGCGGAAGGACTGCAACCACTCCTCGGATTCAGCAACGCTGCGCTCGATGTGATCCTGCAACAGCTGCGAATTGATCAGTCCGCTTTGCCCGTAAAGCGTCCCGTATGTTCCAATACCATCTTCTCCAAAGGGGATCGTATTCAGCAGCATGAGTTCCGCCTCGTCAGACGCTGCGACGACTCGCGCGCGAGCAAACACCTCCTGACTCTCGGGCGAACGATCCAATGCAGCGAGAACTTTGTTGTATCCCATGACTGACATTTCTCCATCAACGTGCGATCAGTTGTTTTGGCTTCAATATTCAGTAACGACTGACGTGCATGCCATCGCGGCGCGGCGCGGCTCGCCCGCTACCCGAGTGTAGGGATCGGTGGGGGCGGTTGCGATCGCAATCGTTACCTCCAATTCCGTAGTAACACTGCAACATCGCCACACGGCGATCGCGATAGAAAACGCAACCTGCGCGCTTACTGCTGGCACGCAGTTGAGCGAGTATCCTTTGAGAAGGTAAATCGAGTGCGTTTTTCGCCCGAGCTCACCCTTTGCTTACCTGCCTTGTATGGAAGTCAGCGAACTCCTTTCTCGCTACGCCGCCGGACAGCGGAAATTTGCCAACGTCGATCTCAGCGGTCGCAATCTCTGGGGGGCAGATCTCGTCGACATCGTTCTCGAGGGTGCCAACCTGCAGGGCGCGTCGCTCACCTTTGCATACCTCACCGGAGCCGATTTCACCGGTGCTGATTTCACCGGTGCCGTCCTCGGCGGTGCCAATCTCAATCAGGCTTGCTTGCACGCAGCTTGCCTGCATAATGCCGACTTCCACGGTGCAAGTTTGGCGAAAGCCGATCTCGGCGATGCCAATCTCAGCCTAGCCAGCCTCCTGGATGCTAATCTCTGCGAAGCCGATCTGCGCGGCGCGAACTTGACGCGCGCAAACCTCAATGGTGCTTGCTTGCGCAGTGCCAACTTGCGCGAAGAGCAGCGCAAGATCGTCAAGCTGACGCACGCGACGCTCCGTAAAGCCGATCTTAGAGAGGCTAACTTACGCCATGCCGACCTCAGCGGCGTCGACTTGCGCGGTGCAAACGTGCAGGGAGGAAACTTGCGCGGTGCCGATCTCGCGGCGGCCGATCTGAGTTATGCCGACTTCAAGCGGGCTATGTGCGCGGATGCCAACTTCTATCGCGCGCAGATGCGCGGGAGCGACCTCGCAGCTGCCAATCTCGAACGGGCAGTATTATCGGGTGCCAATCTCAGCGGAGCAGATCTCCGCAACGCCATAGCTCGCGATGCCAAGTTTGACGATGCCAATCTATCGGAAGCTATTCTCGTTGCGGCAAAGCTCAACCGCGCCGACCTGCAGCGGGCGAATTTGTCCGAAGCCGACCTCCAAGAAGCAGTTCTCATCGAGGCCTACCTGGCCCGCACGCAGTTCAGAAACACCGATCTCACGGCCGCTAACTTCCTACGCGCTGAACTGAGCAGCGTCGATCTCACGGGCACGATCCTCAGCGAGACGACTATGCCCGACGGGACGGTGCAGTACTGAAGCCCGACTCCACTGTTCGATTTCGATGCAAGCGGGAGGGCGCGTGCAGACGGCTCGCGGAATGGTTAAATAACATTAAGAAAGTTTTCGCCCGCCTGCTTGCGGTGCGTCTCTCCGTCATTCGCGCCGATTCAATTCATCTTAAGAACTGGCTATGGTTGCACCGGAACAAGTCGATCGCATCGTTTGGAATCTACATCACGACCCGTTTGAGATTTTGGGACCCCACCTCGTTGATAGCGATGACAGCACGCGTGGGTGGGTCGTTCGTGCTTATCTTCCGCAAGCAGAAGCTGCTTGGGTGGTTCGTCCCGACGCGCGCCGCGAATACCCAATGCAGTCGGTGCATAACCCACACTTTTTTGAGTGCGAAATTCCCGTTCCCGACTTGGCGAATTATCAACTGCGCGTTAAGGAAGCCGAACGCGAGCGAGTCATCTACGATCCCTATGCGTTTCGGTCTCCAAAGCTATCGGAGTTCGACCTCCATCTATTTTCCGAAGGAAACCATCACCGCATCTACGAAAAACTCGGGGCGCATGTAACGACAATCGACGGTGTTTCCGGCGTTTACTTTGCCGTGTGGGCACCTAACGCGCGCAATGTTTCCGTTTTAGGGGACTTTAACTCTTGGGACGGGCGCAAGCACCAGATGCGCAAGCGCAACTTCAGCGTCTGGGAACTCTTTGTTCCGGACGCCACCTACGGTGCATCCTACAAGTACGAGATCAAAAACTGGGAAGGTCATATTTACGAAAAAACCGATCCCTACGGATTCCATCAGGAGGTTCGCCCCAAGACCGCATCCGTCGTTGCCGATCTCGAAGACTACTCATGGAACGATTCCGAGTGGCTGGAACAGCGCCGTCACACCGACCCGCTTTCGAAACCGGTCTCGGTATATGAGGTTCATTTGGGGTCTTGGCTGCATACCTCAATAGACGACCCCGTGCGATCGCTCAACGACAACGTTGCTCCCGTGCAGGTGTCGGATTACAAACCGGGAGCGCGTTTCCTCACGTACTACGAACTTGCCGACAAACTGATTCCCTACGTTAAAGAACTGGGCTTTACCCATGTGGAGCTGCTGCCGATCGCCGAGCACCCCTTTGACGGTTCTTGGGGCTACCAAGTAACGGGATATTACGCGCCCACCTCCCGTTTCGGCACGCCGCAAGACTTCATGTACTTTGTCGACAAGTGCCACGAAAATGGCATCGGCGTCATCGTCGACTGGGTACCCGGGCACTTCCCTAAGGACGGTCACGGTCTTGCCTTTTTCGATGGCACGCACCTGTACGAACATGGCGACCCCCGCAAGGGCGAGCACAAGGAATGGGGCACGCTGGTCTTCAACTACAGTCGCAACGAGGTGCGAAACTTCCTCGTTGCCAATGCGGTGTTTTGGTTTGACAAGTACCACATTGATGGCATTCGCGTCGATGCCGTAGCGTCGATGTTGTATCTGGACTACCAGCGCAAACAAGGTGAGTGGGTCGCTAACGAGTACGGCGGTCGCGAGAACCTAGAGGCTGCGGAATTCCTGCGTCAGGTTAACTCTGTCCTGTTCGGTTACTATCCGGGCGTGCTGTCGATCGCGGAGGAATCAACAGACTGGCCGATGGTGTCGTGGCCGACATATGTGGGCGGTTTGGGCTTCAACCTCAAGTGGAACATGGGTTGGATGCACGACATGTTGGACTACTTCCACATGGACCCTTGGTTCCGCCAGTTCCATCAGAACAACATCACCTTCAGCATGTGGTATTTTCACAGCGAAAACTACATGCTCGCGCTTTCCCACGACGAAATCGTCCACGGCAAGAGCAATATGCTCGGCAAAATGCCGGGTGACGAATGGCAAAAGTTTGCCAGTTTGCGTGCCCTCTACGGCTACATGTTTGCCCACCCCGGCAAGAAAACGCTGTTTTCTTGTATGGAATACGGGCAATGGAATGAATGGAATGTCTGGGCGGATTTGGATTGGTGGCTGCTTCAATTCGAACCGCACCAAAACCTCAAGCGATTCGTGGGCGACCTCAACGCACTGTATTGTCGCGAACCGGCATTGTACGAGCGCGACTTCGAGCGCGACGGTTTTGCTTGGATCGATTGCAGCGACAACCGCCACAGTGTTGTCTCGTTCTTGCGCCGCGGCAAGGATCCGGACGAACTCATCGTGGCTGTATGCAACTTTACACCCCAGCCCCACAGCCACTACCGCATTGGCGTGCCGGAGGCAGGTTTTTACAGCGAGTTGCTCAACAGCGACGCAGGTCAGTATGGCGGCAGCAACATGGGCAATATGGGCGGTAAGTGGACCGACGAATGGGCGTATCACAACCAGCCGTATTCGCTCGACTTGTGCTTGCCGCCGCTGGGCGTCCTGCTCTTTAAGCGCGATCGCGATCGCTCGGAAACGGTTGAGACCGAAGCTGAGAGCTAATACAGCTGCCTTACCGCTCTGCCGGTCGGTGTCAATTGCACGTTCGACTAAGTGGTAAGGTTGCTTGCCGAACTATCGGGTCTTGAGCGATCGCGTCTGGCTGCGTTCAGATTGTGACGGGCGACCGCACGAGACTCACGAAATTCGCAAGCAGCTGCAAGCCAGCGTGGGATGATTTTTCCGGATGGAACTGCGCGGCCATCACGTTGTCGATCGCGATCGCAGCGGTGACGGTTTGGGTGCCGTGGGTCACCGTAGCGGCATCAACCTGTTGCGGGTCCTGCGGGGCGACGTAGTAGGAGTGGACGAAGTACATCTGTGGGTGCAGTGGCATGTCTCGCCAGAGTGGATGCTGCGGCTGCACCAAATTCAGCGCGTTCCAACCCATGTGCGGGATGGCAATGCCCGGTTCCGGGTGAAAGTGCCGCACCGTTCCAGTAACGATGCCCAAACCAGGCTCGTTGCCTTCCTCGGATGAATCGCACAGCACCTGCATCCCCAAGCAAATGCCCAGAAATGGCTTACCCGAGGCGATCGCGGCTTTGATAGGTTGTTCTAGATCGCGCTCGCGCAGGCGGCGGGCGGCCGGATCGAAGGAGCCGACACCGGGCAGGACGACGGCATCGGCGTGCAAAATGACCTCGGCATCGGCGGTGACCTGGGGCATTGCACCCGCGCGTTCCAGTCCCTTGCACGCCGAATGCAAGTTGCCCATGTCGTAGTCGATGACGGCAATCGTCGGCACGATCGTCCTCCTTCTCGGGATTGGTTGTGGTAGTGTCTCCCATCTTCGCACTGCATCTCCGCACTGCCTAGGAGATTTGGAACGGCGATCGCGCTGCCACCCTCCAAAACAGCCCAGCGACAGACCCAGCTGCACGCCCAGTCGGAACGTAGCGTCGGAACAAACCTCATCCCGATGACGGAGTCTAATTCCATCCCCGTAACCATCCCGTCCTGCCAGTTTGCCCTTCACCGAGCCGATTTGGCAGGTGCTGCACGCCACACTTCAATCCGGCTAAACCTTAACTGCCGGAATTTCAAGCCTGTGGGGCAACTGCAGGCGGACGGCCCGCGACCCGATTCACGCAACCCGATTCAAACGTTTGACAGAACGATCGCGTCGAGCGAGCGGCAACGGGGCGATCGCATTCGGCGAGTCGCATGCAGATTTGTGATAATCGAAGGAATTCGTTCGCAAACACGGTCGGAATGTTCACGATTGACTTAACCCTGAAGTATTCGCCCCTGCCGCTGTCGGTTCAGCGTAAAGAACAAGAGGGCGCTGAGGCTCTGTACCAACAGATTACGGCTGCGATGCGCGGCGAGCCGACCTTGCTGGAGCTGACCTGCGAGAAAGACGATGGCAAAAAGATCGCGGTCTTCAGCGACCAGATTAGCGGCGTCATTCTCTCGCAAAAAACTGGAGCGGCTGCAGCCGGACGCGCACCCGGTTTCTTCACCCCCACGGACGATCGCACCTAGAATCGAGCATGAGCGAACCGGCAATTCGCACGCGCGATCTGGGATTTCGGTGGCGACGTTCGACGCCCGTCCTTCAGGGCTGCACGCTTAACGTGCCGCAGGGCGAGTTTTGGATGCTGTTGGGCACGAATGGGAGCGGTAAGTCCACACTTCTGCGCTTACTGGCAGGGATTTTGACGCCCCAAACAGGCGAGCTGGACGTATTGCCGCCGTTGGGCTTTGTCTTCCAGAACCCCGATCACCAGCTCGTGATGCCGACGGTGGGTTCGGATGTGGCCTTCGGACTTGCCGCCGAACGGTTGACCTTCGTGCAAGTGCGCGCGCGGGTCCGAGAAGCCCTGACTGCGGTGGGGTTGCTCGACCTCGAACGGCGGCCGATCTACGCTCTCAGCGGCGGTCAGAAGCAGCGCGTGGCGATCGCGGGCGCGATTGCCCGTCACTGCCAGGTGTTGTTACTAGACGAACCAACGGCACTGCTGGACCCGGACGCGCAACTGGATCTCGTCGCTCAAGTCCGCGAACTCGTGCGATCGCGCGGCTTGACGGCTTTGTGGGTAACCCACCGCCTTGAAGAACTAGATTACTGCGACGGCGCGATCTTGCTCGAACGCGGCTGTGTTGCCGACCGCGGCGACCCCCATCGCTTGCGCCAGCGCCTCGAATGCCAGCAAGCGCCGCTCTAGGGTCGGTCTGAATTGATGCGATCTACTGCACCTTCTGACGTTGAGTTGAAAAGAATTTCTTGACTTTCTCGGACTCAGAAAGGCGAAGGGTGCGTGCTGGTTTGATACCGAATCGGAACCTATGATGTAGCAGCAGGCGATCGGCGGCCTGTGAAGAGTTTTCGCAGCGCGCCGAGCGGACCGCGCTCCTTCCACGGCAGCGCATCTGCACCGGCGTTACCCAGCGCCTGCGTGATGCGATCGAGCACGATCGCCAGGATGACGATGCTGATGCCTCCCACGCCGGCCAGACCGATATCCAAGCGACCGATGCCGCGGTTGACCATTTGCCCGAGACCCCCGACAGCAATCAGCGATGCAATGACGACCATTGAAAGTGCCAGCATCAGCGATTGATTGATGCCTGCCAAGATCGTCGGCATGGCCAGAGGTACCTGTACCTGCCAGAGAGTTTGGCGCGGCGTTGCTCCGAAGGCACGCGAGGCTTCGACAACATCGCTCGGAACGCCGCGGATGCCGATGTTCGTCAGACGAATCAGCGGCGGCACTGCAAAGACGAAGGTGACGATCGTACCCGGCACTTCGCCTGTACCGAAGAGCATTACCACGGGGACCAAGTATACGAACGCGGGGAGCGTCTGCATCGCGTCTAGCACCGGGCGAGCTGCCCGTTCGGCATGCTTGTTGCTAGCCGTCCAAATTCCCAGAGGAATTCCCACAACCGCACACAAAATCACCGCAGTCAGAATCAACGATAGCGTCACCATCGCGTCATCCCATGCTCCGATCGCGCCGACGACGGCCATTGCTACCACGCTGAAGATTGCCGTGTTGCGACCGGCAATTTGCCACGCGATCGTCAGTAGTCCCATCAGAAGGGTGAGGGGGTGGACGGCATCGACGAAGAACCACTGGATGCCGTTCAAGACGATGCGAATGCTGTCGCTTAGAACTTGGAAAAACGGCCGACAATACTGGACGATGATGTCAACAATGACAAACTCGAGCCACCGATCGAGTGGAATTAGCGCGTCATTCCCAAACGGCCATAGCTCGGCAGGAAGGGGAGTTGCACTCAGTGAAGAAAACAGCTCGATGGCGACATCAGACACGATTAAAGAGTCTCCTGGCTTCTACGGGAGAAGGTGTCGGGGCAGCGATCGCAGGACGGCAAGACTTCGGATTTGGCTGGGAGGACCGTATTGCATGCAGAGCTGCGTGGGGGTCTTTTAGATAATCGCCTGAGGTTTGGCAGCTGCAACTGCCGCGATCTCTTCGGCGACCGCGCGCTGGCTGAGGCGACCGATGCTGCCTAAGATGTCGGCTGGATCGACGACCCCTGCCAATTGACCGGATTCGTCAACGATCGCAACGGGGAGGCCGAAGCGACCGAGGTGCGCCACCTCCTCGATCGATGCCGAAGCAGTCGCCTGTGGAAATTCTGCGCGCAGTACCGTGCGGATGTCCTCGCAACCGCCTGCCAAGGCCGCGGCTAGCGCCCGGGCTTCAACGATGCCGGCGGGTCGGCCGGTGCTATCGACGAGGTAGGTCTGTTGGCGATCGCAGTCTTGCAGGTGCTCTAGGGCTTCCCGGACCGAACTCTCGCCGAGGACAATCGGCTGGACGATACGGACGATCGAACCGGTTTTAAGCACCTGCGCGCGATTGACATCGAGCATGAAATCGCGGATGTAATCATTCACCGGATGGGTGACTAGTTCTTCTGGGGTTCCTACCTGCTCGAATGCGCCCGCCTGCATCACAGCTACGCGATCGCCGATTTTGAGCGCCTCGTGAATGTCGTGGGACACGAACACGATCGTTTTGTGTAGCTCGCTTTGCAGGCGGAGTAGCTCCGCTTGCATGTCGCGGCGGATCAGCGGGTCGAGGGCGCCGAAGGCTTCGTCCATAAGCAGTACATCTGCTTCCGTCGCTAGCGCCCTTGCCAGGCCTACGCGTTGCTGCATACCACCGCTCAACTCCGCAGGCAAGCGGTCGGCCCACTGGCTCAAGCCCACGACCTCGAGAGTTTCTAGCGCGCGTCGTCGCCGTTCGCGTGCGGCCATACCGCGCACGGTCAGACCGTACTCGGCATTTTCAGCAACGGTCAAGTGCGGAAAGAGGGCAAACTTCTGGAAGACCATTGCCATCTTCGTGCGGCGGATATCTCGCAGGCGATCGGGCTCGGCATGGGTAATATCCTCGCCATCGAGATAAACGGTGCCGCTGGTCGGTTCGATCAAGCGATTGAGACAGCGCAGCAGCGTCGATTTACCCGACCCCGACAGTCCCATGATGACGAACAGTTCTCCGGGCTGAATTGCAAAAGAAACGCCTGCAACACCGAGAACGTCGCCGGTTTGCTCCAAAATCGACTCGCACGTACCGCCTGCCCGGAACAATTCCAGTGCCGACCGCGGTTTCTTGCCGAAGATTTTGACCAAGCTCTCGACGCGAATCTTCGGCTCGGAACTGCCCATCACTGCGCTCTCAAAATTCTACTAGCTGCAAGCCCCCGACATCGCGAACAACATCAATCCAGCTGCCGCTCTTGCCGCTAAAACCTTCGTTGCACGATTCTATCACCGCATTCCGCAGGCTCCAGACACGGGTTCGCTCCAGGGTGACAGGCAGGTCAACGAAACCCCGGAGCGCATCAAACAGGGCGGTGGTTGGGGGCGCTAGAGCGAGGAGTTATAGAGAAGAGATCGAAAGCATCGTCGCTCAAGGTAATCGAACTCTCCAACGCTCGACGGACCGCGTGCATTAGCGACTTGCTTGGAGAACCAACTCCTTTTGCTCCCGTGCGGCGATCAGAATGTCTCCATCGGCGGCGATGTCTGCAACAGCTATATTGCCGGCACGTAGGGCGTCGGCCAAAATCGCTTCTGCCAGTCGATCCTCCAGCATGTGTGTCAGCGCCCGGCGCAACGGACGCGCCCCATACGCTGGATCGAATCCGACCTCGATAGCACGAGCCTTGAACGCTGCGGTAACCTCAAGGCCGATGTCTTGCTGCTCGTGTAAGCGCGTGCGGATGTCCTCGAGAATAAGGTCGGCAATGCGTGCCAATTCGTCGCGGAGGAGCTGTCGGAAGACAACTACTTCATCGAGGCGGTTGATGAACTCGGGCCGGAAAGTATTCTTCAACTCCTCGTTGACGCGATCGCGGATGCGCTGATAGCGAGCGCTGTCGGCGTCAGTTGCCAACTCGAAGCCCAAACCGCCACCGCCTTTTTCGATCGCCTTCGAGCCGAGGTTGGACGTCAAGATCAACACGGTATTGTTGAAATCGACTGACCGACCATGGGCATCCGTCAAATGCCCGTCATCGAGGACCTGCAATAGCAAATTGAAGATATCCGGGTGTGCTTTTTCAATTTCATCGAACAGCACCACGGTGTACGGGCGGCGGCGCACAGCCTCGGTCAGCTGGCCGCCCTCGTCGTAACCGACGAACCCAGGCGGCGACCCGATCAACTTCGAAACGCTGTAGCGGTCCATGTATTCGGACATGTCAAGGCGAACCATTGCTGCTTCGTCGCCGAACATATAGGCAGCCAAGGCTTTTGACAGTTCCGTCTTCCCCACGCCTGTCGGTCCGCAGAAGATGAAACTGGCGATCGGACGGTTTGGGTCCTTAATGCCCGCGCGCGCGCGCCGCACGGCTCGTGCCACGGCGGTAACGGCTTCGTCCTGACCGATCACCCGTTGGTGCAAGGATTCCTCGAGGTGCAGCAACAGCTCCGACTCAGTTTCGGTCAACTTGCTGACTGGAACGCCCGTCCAGGATGCCACGATCTGGGCAATATCCTCGGAACTGACGACGGGATACTCGCAACTAGTATTGTCATCGAGGCGATCGCCCGACGGCTCTCCACCGATGGTGGCTTGCTTGCGCTCCATCGACTGACGCAAATGCAGGCGGGACCCGGCTTCATCGATCAGATCGATTGCCTTGTCTGGTAGGAAGCGATCGGCAATGTAGCGATCGGAAAGCTTGGCTGCGGCTTCCATTGCGGACTCGGCAATCCGCACCTTATGAAACTCCTCGTAGGGAGCACGCAGACCCTGCAAGATTTCAATGGTTTCATCGACCGTTGGTTCGTCAATGAGAATGCGCTGGAATCGACGTTCGAGCGCGGCGTCCTGCTCGATGTACTTCCGGTACTCATCGAGAGTGGTCGTTCCCAAGCACTGCAGCTCGCCGCGCGCAAGGGCGGGTTTGAGCAAGTTCGCCGCATCCAAGCCGCCGTCCATGACGCCACCGCCAATCAGGGTGTGGATCTCGTCAATGACCAAAATGATGTTTCCCGCCTCACGAACCTCGCTCACAATTGCCTTTAAGCGCTCCTCAAACTCCCCGCGGAAGCGCGTACCGGCAACCAATGCCGCCATGTCTAGGCCGATCACGCGGCGGTCTCGCAGAGCTTCAGGAACGTCGTTACGAACGATGCGCTGGGCAAGACCCTCCGCGATCGCCGTCTTGCCCACGCCCGGTTCGCCGACCAGGATGGGATTATTTTTTGTGCGGCGTCCGAGGATCTGAATGGCGCGCTCCACCTCTTTGTCGCGGCCGATAATCGGGTCGAGCCGATCTTCGGCTGCTTTTTGCGTCAAATCGGTGCCGAACTCTGCCAAGCTGCCCCGAGGCGAGCGGCTGTTCGAACCGAAGGCACTGCGAGTGGGGCGCCCACCCACAGTTGCTGCTTCTGACTTTACCGAGGAATCGGTTTCAAAGAATGCTTGCAAGTTTTCCTGCAGCTGCTCTAAGTCTACGGACAGCTTGCCCAGGACTTTAACCGCAACGCTTTCTTCAGTTATCAACGCGTAGAGCAGGTGTTCGGGGCTAATGTGCTTGTGTTCGTGCTGGCGGGCAATTTGCAGTGCTTGCTCGAAAACGCGCTTGGCTTTGGGTGTAAAGGGAATATTTGCTGACGAGCCGAACGACCCTCGACCGATCGACTCTTCTACAGCCTGCCGTCCGACTTTGAGGGTCACGCTCTGCTCGGCGAGTAGCCGTGCAGCCGTGCTCGTTCCCTCGCCGACAAGCCCTAACAAAATTTGCTCGCTGCCCACGAGGTTTTGCCTCATGCGCCGGGCTTCTTCTTGGGCAAGCATAACGGACTTAATTGCCTTGTCTGTAAAATGCTCAAACATGTTTAAGGTGTGAGCGCTGGCTCAACGTGTATTTTTTTCTTTACGCTTCCTCTAACCCTACCGCCAAGGGGGTAGATCATTCAGTAGGGGAACCCGCACGACTAACGATTTGGGTCCGAGCGAAAACTTGTGTTAACTTTTATAAATTTTGCAGG
Organism: Rubidibacter lacunae KORDI 51-2; assembly: GCF_000473895.1. NCBI lineage: Bacteria > Bacillati > Cyanobacteriota > Cyanophyceae > Chroococcales > Aphanothecaceae > Rubidibacter > Rubidibacter lacunae. Next base: position 90,405 of record NZ_ASSJ01000081.1, read on the forward strand.
CTTCTGCGGCATCCTGCCTCACTCACAAGATGCATATTCCGCGCCAGTACTCGCCTGGCTTAGGCCCGACAAGTCTCGGGGGCGGGGGGAGTGGTCTCGACGCGCACTGAGCCCCGCCCGGATGCTGCCAGCAACTGTGCGACGGCCAGCCGAGCGCGATTGTTAGCTTCTTCGAGCAAACCGCTAGCACAGGCTGACGTTACGATTTTGTCCAGTGTTTGATGGGCGGCCAGAGTTTGTAATTGCGGAGCGACATCCGGGCCGAGTCCTAGAAACCCGCGGTCGTAGGTGTATACGCGCGACCGACGAACGTCGATTTTGCTGTCGAGGATCTCGGGAGCGGGCAGCCGAATTCTCACGGCATTGCCATCAAGAACGGTTACGCGATCTGGTGTCAACTCCTGCAAGTCCACCCCCGCCCGCACTTGTCCGTGAGCGATGTAGAGAAGACGCGTAGAGGCGATCGGTACGTTACCAACGCGTCGCTCCTGCTCAACGGGAACGACAGCTTCCATCGAGAAAACGGCAGTGGTTAGTTCGCTTGCCCCTCGGACTTGGGTGACGACTAGAGTTGGCACGTCTACTTCGGGAGCAGCCGGCGGCGCGCCAACCAGGTCGTCCAGCCAGGTGAACGCGCTCGTGCCCGCTCTCCAGATTCCGATGAGGATCAAAAGCAGCATCAATCCAAGACCGCTGGTCGTTGCCAACAACAGGTTCTTTAGAAACCTTCCATATTGGTCGGGCGATGCAGACGTGCGAGCGGTTGATGCAATGTCGGGCTTGTCGGTCAGGGTCGGGCGATCGTCGAGTTTCACGGCGGGCAACCTGTGGCGGCGGCAAAACGCAATCGCCGTAAAGGAGGAGCGGGCTGATTCGGTCGCGATCGCTACTCCATTTTAGCCATTCGTCCGAGCTAGGGCTGAAGAGGTTTTTTTGCCCCGACAACGGATACCTTGGGAATGTCAACTGCTTTCGAGGGGGCGACGTTGGCGTCGGATCGCGACGCTCGGCCGAACAGTCGGAAATAGGCCGAAACGCAGCACTCCTTCATCGGGAAAGCCAAAAACGTCAGCGGATTGACCGTGACGACGATATTCCGTGCATCGCGAACGGCCAAATTCAGAATTTGTGCGGCAACCCAATCTGCAGACATGACCCCAATCGGATTGAGATTGCTCTTAAACGGTCCCAAGATCAACTTGCGAATCGTACAGGGAGCGTCCAAGCGGCGCAGCGTTACTAAGTCACCGAGCGCGCGTTTGGACAGTTCGTATAGCGGGCTGATTGCCGGACCCACTTCAGCTTCCGACGTGTTTACCCACACTTCCTTACGGGCAATGTCGGTGTTGGTGCGGACGGTTTGCAGGAATGCCTCCATTAACCGCCAGCTCGAGAAGGTATTGACCTCGTAAGACTGCGCGATCGCGGCGGGGGAACGGTCGCCGTGCACGTTAATGCCGTGATTGAGCACGAGGATGTCGATGCGCTCTAGCATTGCAATGAGCTCAGTTTCCCCACCAACTTTCCACGTCAGCGTTTCCAGCTCCGTGCCGTCGGAAAGCACGACCGGTTGCGATCGCGAGCTGAGCGCGACGACCTTCGCACCGCGAGCGCGGAGCTGTTCCAGGAGCGCCCGGCCGAGCGTTCCGGATGCACCCGTAACGGCAACGCGTTTGCCAGAAAGTGAAAGTGCCGTACCCATGAGCTTGTCAAAAATGGTTAAAGTGCTGCAATAGTAGGCGCGCTGGTTGTCGAAGTGGTGGCGCCAATGATATTCGCGATTGACAAACCAGTTGCCAGGCCGGCCTGAGAACTTACCCGGCTGGTGCGTGAGATCGGTAAGCTCGTCCGCACGAGCCCAGCCGCTGCCGCGCGCGATCGCCCCGAGCAAAAAAACTGTCGTATATGCCGTGCCTGCTAAGGCCGTCCATTGGGGCCACACGTACCACGGGAGCAAGCTCAACAGCAGCATGACCAGACATTCCGGCACGTCGTTAATCCACTGCGAGCGTCGGTAAAGGCGCAAATCGGCTGAGAGATCGGGGCGGAAGGTGCGGTGGTGGATGCCGTGCAGCCGATACAGCCAAGACCACCGGTGCGATAACCAGTGGTAAGTATCCCGAACCCACTCAACCCAAACGATTGCCGCAGCCGCGACCGCGATCGTTCCCAGTCCATTCAATCCGGTCATTATTCGCTTGCTATTCGTTTCGACCCATTGCCGATGATAGGCTAATGCTAGGTAAAAATTACTCCCTCCCCGCCGGAACGCTCGCGTTTGCTCGGCGGTTCTTGAGAAAACGCTGCCTGTCCAAGGACCTTACCGCAGTATCTTTACAAAAGTTTATGGTTCTCGGATAAGCTATTAGAAACTGTTGCCCTATGCCGCTGCGGCGGCAATCCGGACGCACTATGCCCGAACCATCCTGGACCGAGCGCGACCGCTTCGACAAGCTGGATCCCATCAGCTCATTCCTAGCCGATTGGGTCGATCCGACCGAAGACGAGGACGAATTTCGCAGCGACTTCTTCGACGGTATGGCCGGCAGGCGCCGCAAGGCAGCCTTTGCGCTGATGATGGTCTGGGGAACAACGATCTCGCTGCATTTGGTGTCGTGGGGAATTTGGGTCGTTCTCGGTGCGACTGCCTTGGCAGGGGTGTATTTGTTGCAGCTGGCATTGCGGCGGCCGCGTCCGCTCCCGGAGCCATTGGGGACCTTGGATTCGGATAAAGTGCCATCCGTGTCAATTTTGGTGTCCGCCCGCAACGAGGAATCGGTCGTCGGCGAACTCGTCGAGTCGCTTTGCAACCTGGACTATCCTGTCGATCGCTACGAGGTCTGGCTTGTTAACGATCGGAGTACTGACGGTACGGGTGCCGTGCTGGATTCCTTGACTCGCCAGTACGATCGCTTGCAAGTCTTGCATCGACCGGCGATCGCGGGAGGCGGCAAATCTGGAGCCCTCAACGACGCTCTGGCTCGAACGCGGGGCGAGATCGTGGCCGTGTTTGATGCTGACGCACAGGTACCGCGTAATTTGCTGCGGCGAGTTGTTCCCCTATTTTTGGCATCGGAGCGTGTGGGGGCAGTGCAAGTTCGCAAAGATATTGAAAACGAACCGCTAAACTTTTGGACGCGCGGGCAGTGGGCCGAACAAGCTCTCGATGCTTATTGGCAGCAACAGCGTGTTGCAGCGAGCGGGATTGGAGAGTTGCGCGGTAACGGTCAGTTCGTGCGGCGGGCAGCGCTGATGCGATGCGGGCGCTGGAACGAGCAAACAATCACAGACGACCTCGATCTAACATTGCGCCTGCAGCTGGACGATTGGGAAATTGATTATCTTAGCGACCCCCCAGTGGGGGAAGAAGGCGTCACGCGAGCGATCGCCTTATGGCATCAACGTAACCGTTGGGCTGAAGGCGGCTACCAGCGCTATCTGGACTACTGGAGGTTGCTGGCGCGCAACCGGTTGGGCTGGCGCAAATCTGCCGACCTCGCTGTTTTTGCGTTTCTCCAATACGTGCTGCCGACGGCAGTCATCCCCGATACATTGATGGCTCTGTGGCGACATCGCTTGCCCTTGTTGGCACCTCTTACTAGCCTCAGCTTGTTAGCGATCGCTTGGGGGACCTGCGCGGGGGTACGACGCGTGCGCGACAAGGAGCTAAATCTGAGGGCGATACTGGCAATTCTCGTCAGGAGTCTGCGCGGCGCCATCTACATGCTGCATTGGACGCTGGTAATTCCGAGTATGACCGCCCGGCTATCGGTGCGTCCGAAGCAATTGAAGTGGGTGAAGACCGTCCACCAAGGCACTAACGAGCAACAGGCGCGCTCGGCTTGATGAGTGCAACGCTTGCAGTTTTCTAGCGTTTAGCAGGCAATAGAGTCCTGCAGGCGAAACGAGTGAATGCTGCGCTTGCCCAAAATCACGATGGTTCCCGGTCGGATGCCAGTGGCTGTTAGTTCTGCCGTCGTGAATTTTTTCCCTCCAGACATTTTCCCAATACTGGATCGATCGACTGTTGGGCATGCTGCGGCGAATCCTGGGACACGTGAAGCGGACCCGATACTAAAAATTCCCGACATCTTCCCGCGATCGCCGATGATATCGAGAACCCCTTCGCCCTAGAGTCACGGAAACGAATTGCCGAGCTCGCGCGCTCTCAGCCGGCCGTCCTTGCCCACGGACTTGACGAGTGGACCGATCTCTCGTTGACTGCCGCAATAGCAATCGCGCGTCCAGCGTCAGAATCTGGGGACTTTGGTAACAATATTGCCGGCAAAATTTAGACAGTGTTCGACACCGAAAATCGCAAGCGGGAAAAACAGCGCGTCGATCTCGCGCTCCCACCCGCTGGCGGAATGGCAGAGAACGAGTTCGGGCATCGCGTGGAAAAGGCGATCCATGTCGTAGAATCTATCGATATTGCAGTGACAGTACCGGGCCGATCGCCCGCACGTGCGCCCTAACGACGCGATCGCGCCTCGGTCCGAATTCCTCGCGCGTGGCGGCGGCCGGACTCGGCAACCGAACTCGTTCAGTTAGGGCTGTTGCTACTGACACTTAACAGCGCTTGCTACGATCTTCGAATATACTCGCGTATCGTCGAAACCTAAGATAAACCCAAGATTCATGGCCTCCTACACCGCTACTGCCCGCGCCGAGATGAGCGAGCTGCGTCGTTTGAAAACGCTGCTGCCGCCCGAGTTGCAAAGTTGGGTGATGGTCGAAGCCACAACAGAAGTCAACCCGCCGCTGATTCGCTGCGAAGAAATCGGTCGCGACGAAGTTGAAATTCAGCTCGATTTGGCGAAGTGGGACGTTCTCGCGATCGACCAACGCAACTTAATGTTCTGGCACGAGGTCGCGCGCATCCAAAACGACACGATTCCTCGCGAAGGCTGGGAGATGGCTGCCCTGGCGATCGGTCTCGGCGGTGCCGTTGGCGAGCTATGGGTTCAGGACGGTTTGCTGCTAATTTTGGCACTCGGGTTGTGCGGAATCTCCGGGTATCGCCTCTGGCAGAAAAACAATGGCGATCGCACCCTCAAAGAGGCGATTGAGGCCGATGAAAAGGCGATCGCGTTGGCGACGCGTTTTGGTTACACGCTCCCCAATGCTTACAAAAGCTTGGGTAGTGCATTGAAAACCCTCGCCGAGCGCACGCCGAACAAGCGCGGTCGCAAGCGCTACGAAGCCCGTCTGCAGTCCCTGCGTCGCAGTGCTTCTAAGGCAAAAGCCCGAGCGCAGAGCAAGCGAGATGGGACGGGCGAAGAGCGAGGCGTTCGCGAAGGTCGCCAACCGATCTAAGTCCCCAAGCGCTCTGCGTAATGGCGGCAAGATCGTCCGGACCGACACCTCACTCGTGCTGCGGGGCCGGCAGCCTTGTGCCAGTTGGCTTCATTGCCGTCAAGCGATGCTGCCGCGTTTGCGCGCTTCTTTATAAGACGTGCCGACATTCTGCAAGCCGGCACGAATCATCTGTTGTTCGAGTAGGGCAAAGAACCGGGCGCGATCGCCGCCGCGCACGACCGCTTGGTTGTGGGCCTCGGCCAGCGCGACGGGGTAACCGAAGCCTTTGTGGACTTGTGCCAGTACGATACCGAGCGTACGGTCCAGCAGTTTGGCATCTTCAGCAACCCAGGCGGGAAGGTCCACGCGCGCGATTTCCGTACCGACGTGCAGATAGCAGAAATAGACGCGCGATCGCTCGTCGTACCAATCCAGCACCCGTGCGGAGCTGCGCCATAGCGGGCCGCGCTCGCCCGGCTGCAGTAGTTCTTGCCAAAAGGTTGCGTCGCGCAGCGGGTGGACCCGCTGGCATGGCAGGCGATCGCTAGCGTCGCTGCAATGTTGCGAGCAATTCGGTACGGGATAGGGACATGCCTGCAAGCGCAGGAAATTCAAGGCCTCGCTGCTGCGCGAGGCGCTGAGGTAGCCTGCCAGGGGAATGCGCGCCGCTCGCAGCTGCTCCCACGCGCTCAATATGGGGATCAATAGGCGATCGCGTGCTCCTGAAGGCAGGGACTCGAGAAACCAGAAGACGAGCGAGCCGTCCAACAGAGCCAGGCTCGGACCGGGATGGGCGCCGGGTGGGTTGACCCATCGACAGGCCATCTCGGCCAGTGCTTGGGCTTCCGAAACCGTGCGGCGATACCCTAGCCACTCTTCGGTGCGAATGCCCCACTGCCGCGATTCATTGAGATCTTCGGGACGATAAAACACTTCCGGCAGGCTGTCGAGCAGTGGAAACAGGTTCTGCCCGTAATGCAGCATGACGCGCCCGATGTTAATCAAGTAGCAGTAGGCAATTTCGTGGTGGGACGGAGAAATCTGCGATCCGTCGGTGGCAAAGACGCTATGCGCAGTTGGCGGCGGCACGACTGGCACCCGAGTTCCCAGAGGTTCCGTGGGCTCCGCGGCGGTGAAGAAGAGGCGATCGCGCCACTCTTGCTGGACTGCACGCAGCTCGGCACGACGCGCGTCGGCGGCGAGCTGCAGCTGCGCGGCTCGTTCCAAGCGCTGGCGACCTGCGCCGGCCTCGTGCTGTAAGTGTTGGCTGATGCCAGGAAGCTGCCGTGCCAGTTTGGCTAAGTCGAGCATCGCTCTCCCCGCGTATCGGGTTGTACTGACCTAGTCAACAGGAATAGTATACAGGTACTGTTTCCATTAATGTCTGTTAGGGGCATGCCTCTGGGGGAGCGAGCAGCAAGTTGGGTGATGCATTCTGAGGCTATTGCTTTGGAGCGGGCGCTGAAAAAACTCACCCGCGAACGTTGGGTTTGCTCGAGCTCGTCGAGTTCCGTCGAGAGATACCAGATTAGGGAGATTTTGTCGCAGATCGCGCGACTGGATCGAAATATTTTCCCGGATCCGAGGCGATCTAGGCGTAACACAACGTTGGAGAGCTGGCGTAACACTACATCATTGAGGTTGGTCGGGCAGCGACGTCAAACCAACCAAGATCTTGCTATTCAGTTAGTAGTTTGTGCTCACTTTAGTTGCGTCCAGAGCAGTTCGGACCTGCTCGAACCAAGAAAACCTTTTATCCCAGGGCGTGCCCCAGTTCCACAAGTGTCGTTCGGCAGCTCGAGCGCAGGCGATCGCCTCATCTTCGTTACCGGTGCTCCGCGCGATTGCGGCCAGTGCCAAATGCGGTTCGGCAATCCACGGATTGAGTTGCGCAATCGCTTCTAGCACGGCGCGATCGCTTTTTGTAATAACAGATTGCCCGGGTAACCGCAGATAAAGGTCGAGTGCTTTCCGTTCCCGATCTCGGTCGAGAGTCTGCGTACAGCGATTGAAGATCGGCGGCACGACTGTGGGAAACCCCGACAAGCTTGTCGAGCGTTCTGGCGACAGCAACGTTGCCAGCCTCGATACCCGATGCATCCACAATCCCGGTCGCTTCCCCAGCCGGCAGGTTTGCTCGGCGATATTTGCCAGCTCGACGATTAGATATGCCGCAATTGCGGCAGGTGGCAAGTCCAACCATTCGCCTGTTGCCCAATTCTTGGCTGGCAAGCCCACAGATGGAATACAACCGGCTGCCAGCAGGTCGCGTTGTAAGCGGCAGCGATCGAGCGTACAGAACAAAAACACCAAGGCTTCAGCAGTCGGACCGATTGCAGCTTGCAATACCTCGCGCCGGGCGGGCGCGATCGACGGTAGCGGATAGGCATCGGTAGCGTAAGCGCTGTGAAACCAACCGCACCGGGCAATCGGATGGGGTTGCTGCCAGCAGGTCAAGATCCGCCAGGTGCCGATAAGATGAGCGTCAAACGTGCCGACATCGTGGGGAAATGCGGCTGCTTGTTGGTGCTCCAAGCACGCCAGCATTGCCGGTACCTGCGGATCGATTGCGGCAAGAGCGTTTCCAGATGGTGCCAGGGCTGCGAGTGGAAGGGCTGCTGGGTCGGGATGGCGAGGTGCTGCGCTCAACTCCTCAGCAATGTCAACAAGACAACTTGCAAAGCCTGCAGTTGTCCAACTGAGAGCGGGATCGGGCGGGCGCAGCGGTCGAGTCGCAAGCGCGCCGACAAAACGCATCAGGGCTACAGCACGCGCGTTGAACGGGGTGGTTGGGGACGGCATGGCGATCGTGTTTGCAGAGTAGACAATTTGCTTCAGGCTACGTGCGCTCGAGCCCAGGCCGGTTGTAGCGACTTACCAATAGTGGCGGGCCGCAGCCAAGCCAGGGCATGGCTTGCAGGGAATCTCGGTCAACACGATCGATTGGGAAATGTAGCATCCACACCTCGGTTTCTCCTGACAACGTTTGCCTTGCCCCTTTCCTTTATCTCATTGCCTGCTTCATTCACGATGCTAAGTAACTAGGAGAGCCAGGTCTGGAGTCCTGAACAGTGAGGGTGGTGCAGGTGCGGAACCCTCCCTTTGCGATGCTCCTAGCCCAACACGAGCATCACACGTCTCAATCACACCATTTGGTACTTCGAGCACGGCCATCATCCATAGATTGCAATGGTTTGAACCTCCAGTACGGTCAAGCGATCGCGACTCGTTTAGGGTTGGCAGCTTGCCCGTGTGCCTCGTACGCGAGGTCGCTCCAGTCGCGCTAGTTCATTCCCCAGACAGGCCGTAGATATCCTGACAGCAACCAGTCCGGTGCAAACGACTCAATTTTTAAGTCGGTCAGGGCTAATGCTTTCTCCATACTTGTTATGCCCAGATCGCCTACGGGCGATGGGGCTGTCGCACCGCCTACGATCTTTGGCGCAATGAAAGCTAGCACCTTTTGCACCGCACCTGCCGCGATCGCTGCCGCTGCCAGGGTGCCGCCGCATTCCCACAGCACCCGCGACAGCTGTCGTTCGTAGAAATACTCCATGACTCGCGTGGGGGTCAGTTCTTCCAGGACGACCACCTCCACACCGCGATCGCGCAGCGCTGCTTGTCGGTCTGGATCCGCACTCGGTGCGGTTAGCACTAATGATGGCGCGACGTCCGTCCGCCACAACCTGGCATCGGGCGGCAGTTCGAGCGTTCGGCTCAACACGGTGCGGAGCGGGTTGCGATCGCCCATCGCGTGGGTCGTCAACAGCGGGTTGTCCTGGCGAAGGGTATTCCCGCCGACGACGACAACGTCAGCCGCTAACCGTTCTTGGTGAACGCGGCGTCGGGCCGCTTCGCCACTAACCCAGGCACTGTGACCGTTAGCTGTGGCAATTTTGCCATCGAGAGTCATTGCATATTTCAGAATGCCGAATGGCTGTTGGTGGCGCGCCCAATGTGCAAAGGCTTCATTGAGTTCGCGACATGCGGCTGCTTCCACGTCTGTTTGAACCTCAATGCCCTCTGCTTGCAAGCGATCGCGCCCACCCGCTGCGACGGGGTTGGGATCGCTCATACCGATAACGACCCGTGCGATTCCAGCTGCAATGACTGCCTCCGAGCAAGGCGGCGTCCGTCCGAAGTGGTTGCACGGCTCTAGGTTGACGTATATTGTCGCTCCGCGCGCCCGCGCGCCCGCTGCCCGCAATGCAAATACCTCCGCATGAGGCTGGCCGGGGCCGGGATGGAAACCTTCACCGACGATCTCGCCGTCGTTGACGACAACCGCACCAACGAGCGGGTTGGGTGAGGTTCGTCCGAGCGCCTTACTCGCTAGTTCCAGGCAGCGCCGCATCATCGCCCGGTCGAAGTCAGAGACCCTTTCGGCTCGCTCGTCCATGATGTTCGTGTCGATCGCATTTGTGTTGAGTGTACGCTGGGTTGCCCCGGTCGCGCCCAACCCCCAGCGTTTCACTTGGGCAAAAACTTATGCGAAATCCAATTCTCTCTTTTGCAAGAATAGGGGCTCGAATCCGGCGAATCGAGAATGAAAACTGTCCTTCGCGACGTTTGGATTGCTCAAAACCCAATCTTCTCGTGAAGTCTAAATCAGTGTGCGTTTGCCCAAGCGTTTCAACCTATGCGATGCCAACGACTGGCGACATGGCTTAGCTCGAATCGGCGGGGTACACTCCAAGCCAAGCCACTAAAAGGCTCTGTCTTTCCTGGGGCACCCCATTTACTGAACAGTGCTATGACGCGCGAACGATAGCAACTGCCGTCTTCAGGTGTGATGTAGATCGCTCGAGCAACCCCGCCGTTTAGCCAGGAGGAGCGTGCCGTCCTGCTGCAGGAACCAGATACGCCTCCGAATCCGAAACACTCCCCCGAGGCTGCCATCTCGGGAGCAGAACCCCGAGTTTCACCAACCAATCTGCTATTGGTCCAGGCAGACGAGCAAGCTCCGTTAGCACGGCCAGTAAGCGACTGCCACGGCAAGACCGCGTCCGCTAGGGTTTGAGTTGTGAGGGCAATGCACCGCGTACGACCAGACAGAGCGTCGATGGGAAAACTGCTAGGGTTGAGGCATCTTTTCGTGATGCGCCGGCTCGCACGATGTTCACTCCCTACCGTTGCAATCATGGACCGATTTGCTTTGCCGGCCGCGGGCTTTACTGTCTTTTGTGACTTCGACGGCCCGATTGTCGATGTCTCCGAGCGCTACTATCGCACCTATCGCCTGTGCCTGGAGGGCACTTGCGCCAAGGCTGTTGAGCGGGGTGAACCTTTGTCCGCACAGCCCTTGGTCAAGACCGATTTCTGGGAGTTGAAATGCGATCGCGTGCCGGATACAGAGATCGCACGCCGCTCGGGGCTGGGTGCCGAGAACATCCCGCATTTCATCCGCTGTATTCAGGGCACGGTCAATCAACCACACTTGCTAGGGCTCGATCGCCTGCAGCACGGCGTCGACCGCGCACTGATGCTCTTGCGGGCAAGCGGCGTCCGCGTCGTGATTGTTACCCTGCGCTGCCGCGACCAGGTCACGCGTATCTTGGACGAATGTGGACTCCTATGCTTGCTGGAGGGAGTCTACGGCACCGACGATTGCACGATCGCCTACCGCAATACTGTCGAGCAAAAGCGCCGTCTTTTTGAACTTGCCCTTGCCGATAGCACTACTTTCGTCGAGTATGCAATCGGCGACACGGAAGCCGATATCCTTGCTGCCCGTGCCTTGGGCATTCCCACGATCGCGCTGACCTGCGGCATTCGCAGCCACGCCTATCTAAAGCGCTATCAGCCCGAATACTTGCAAACCGACTTAGCAAGTACGACTGAGTTCTTGCTCGGGCAGCTCGCGCAAACCCTGTAAAGACGGCATAAAGAGGGCACTTGCACAAGCGGCTCGCATCTCTAGCCTGAAATATTCATGAACTCTTATGCGGAGACCCTAAACCTTTTGCCTTGCAAGGCTTGCAGACGTTTTCGCTTAATGACAGTGCGTTTCTATAAACGTAGATTGGAGCCTAGTCAGAGCAAGGTTTGAGGCTTCGTCAAGATCTTCGTGAATAATCCAGGCTAGGTCACCGGGGTTTCACCAGTTGCGCTGGCTGTGAGCGATCGACGTGAGGGTATCGAATCACTTGAAAACGCTACTTGGGCCTGCCTGCCCATCCCTGCCTATATCAGCTAGTTGCGATCCCCATCTTTCGAAACGGGCTTTCAGCATCGATACGGTACCTCACCCTCCCCCGTGCGGGACTGGAAGTCCAAGATCGACCGAAGATTGAGGATAAGGTGGATGCGGTCGATCTACTTCTCCGATGTAAGTGTTGAGACCCAAAGCAGTTTCAACCAGAGCCCCATCCAGTTCCACAGAGCGGTATTGAGCGATCGCCTCCGCGATCGGTACGTCCACTACGCGGCGATTTTGCCAAGCCACCATGCGACCGAACTTGTTCTGAGCTACCAAGTCTAAAGCTGCTACTCCAAAGGCAGCTCCAAACAAGCGATCCAGAGCCGAAGGAGTTCCCCCCCGCTGCAGGTGACCCAGGATAGAAACCCGAGTTTCAATTCCCGTGCGTTTGGAGATCTCGTTGCCGATATAGTGCCCGATGCCCCCATAAAGGGTCTGTCCCAAGCTGTTGGTGTAACGAACCGGCTCTCCCGATTCAGTTTTTACAGCTTCGGCAACCACCACAATACTGTAGTTATTACCTTGTTCTTTGCGCTCCAAAATCTTCTCGCAAACCTTCTCCAGCGAATAGGGGAGTTCGGGAATCAGAATCACATGGGCTCCTCCGGCGATCCCGGCACCAATTGCAATATGGCCGGCATCGCGCCCCATTACTTCCAACACCATGACACGACTGTGGCTGATGGCAGTATAGGTGAGCCGATCCAGCGCCTCGACAGCGATGCTCAAGGCAGTGTGAAACCCAATCGAATGCTCGGTCGTACCTACGTCATTATCGATAGTTTTTGGAACGCCAACGAGGTTCCAGTTTCCCTGACGAGCTAGTTTGTCCAGAATCGCCAAACTGCCATCCCCACCAATCCCGATCAACGCATCCAACCCAAGTCGGTGATAGCCCTCAATCGCTTCTTCGGACCGATCTACGAGGCTGCCGTCGGGCATGGGAAATGCAAAAGGATTGTTTTTATTGATGGTGCCTAAGATCGTGCCGCCATACCGGAGAATACTTGAAACTCGCTTGGTGTCCAAGAGTTCAGCTTCCACGGGGCGACTCAACAACCCCATCGTTGCATCCTTGATGCCGTAAATAGCAAACCCGTAATCGCGTGCGCGGCGAACAACTGCTCTGGTTACAGCATTCAGCCCTCCGCAGTCGCCGCCACTCGTCAAAATCCCTACACGTTTCTGTCGTGTCATGAGATATCTACCCGTTCATCCCAATGATTTGTGTATCCGATCCTTGACTCTGAAACCTTGCTGACTGACACATCTCCTGAAACCCCTGCAAACCCTGAAATCTCTATACGAGCTTGCTTGGTTTGAGGCACTTGTGTCAGTCAGCTCTGAAACTGCACCTCAATCGGTTGGTCTGCCAATGCTCTGCCAAAGAGAACGACCTGCCGAGAGGTGCCGGGAAGCAGCGCCTTTACCGTTTCAATCCGAACCATATACTAGCAGGATCTCTTACTGCTTTAATAATCTCTGGATTGCGATCTCATCAGCAAGATCTCAAGATGGCAATGGCAACTTAAAGATATGTTTCAGAAAATCTATACTTTTTGTCGTATGGATGCCTCGGGCCGGTGGCTACGCAGCCGCGTTAAATTCCTGTCAAATCCCATCAATTTTTTTAGATCGCTGGCTTACAATCTCTCGATATTCTCCTTTGCTCAGTTTGTGCTGATAAGAGTAGAAATGTCCTCGTCAAGGTTCGTAAGCAGACCGAAAGTCCCGGGCTTGACCTGGAGATTTGAACCAATCTATCCGCATTTCCTTCACTTGCGTTGATCGGTGCGAGTTTTCTGCTCGGGACTTCAAGTCTCTGAGCTATCAGCACTTACTCACCTTTGAGCAGCTTCTTCCTCGTCGCACCGTAGCCTTGAGTTTGTCCGTGACGAGCATTCCAGGTGGACGCTCCTGGGACTTGGGTGAGTGCAGAAGAACTGTCGGCGGCTGCCTCGGCTCACCGGCTCCGTACCAGGATGTCAATGACCTGACCGTGCCAGTAGACAGCACGCAATAGATAGTAAAGCTGACTCTTGATTTTGATGACGACTTCGTCAAGATGCCTCTAATCGGTGAGTCTGAGTCGAAGGCAACGAATTTGGGTGGTGTCAGCTCGGTCCAACAGTCGGCACCACTTCCGAATTGACTCGCCGGTGACCGGGATGCTGCGTTAGAGCATCATCATCTCGATGTTGCGGAAGCATTGGGGGAAGGAATTGGAGAGCCAAATGCAGTAGTAGATGATTTCTGCCGATAAGTGGGGGTACTGGTAGAAAAAATTGCTCATCGGGCGAGGGGATTGCGAACCGAGACACCAGGCAAAACGGTTAAATTATCATTCCTCCTCATCCTAGGAGGTTGGTACTCTCGGCTCGATCGCCTCTCAACATCTACAGGAGTAGCGAAACCCATCAGAACTCTGGGGTTTGCTGCTAAAGACTACCGGCGTCCTGCCCGGATGCAGCCAGTACTGCCGGTCGTTTGCCGGCCGCAGACTGCTGGGCTGACGGTTCTGCACCCGCAGGCACGACACACACCGCGCAGGCCTTCAACTCCGGTTGCAGCGACGCCGGACATGACTCTGGATGGGTTAGTGCATTTGCCTCTGACTGTTCTGCCCACAGCGCGCCCCAATGCATCGGCACGAATACCGTCCCCGGCGCGATCGCCCGAGTCACCTTGGCCCGGAACCGCGCTGCCCCCCGACGCGATTGTGCTTCTACCCAGGTTTTGTCTTCAATACCCCAATCCGCTGCATCGCGCGGGTGGATCTCCAACTCCGGCTCTGGGTGCAGCTTGAGGATTTTGTCGATGCGGCCCGTTCGCGTTTGCGTGTGCCAGTGTCCGTAAAGCCGTCCCGTCGTCAACACCAACGGATACCCGGAATCAGTGGGCTCCGCTAGCCCTCGCGAATGGAATGCCGCGAACTGTGCCCGTCCATCCCCAGTTTTGAATCGCAGATCTTCGTACAACCGTTTCGACTGTTGGTTCTCCGCCGCCGTCATTCCCTTAGGGCACGGCCATTGAATCGGACCCTCTGCAGCCAAACGCGCGTGACTGAGTCCCGTGCAGTCGCAGAGGCGATCGCGCGTCAGCGCCACGAATTCTGCATACACTGCGGCCGAATTGGCGAGATCGAACTGTTCGGTGAAGCCCAAACGTCGCCCGACCTCAACCATGATTTCCCAATCAGGTCGGGCTTCCCCCGGCGGTTGGCGAAAAGTCGGACAAAGCGTCACCACTCGTTCCGAATTGGTCATCGCGCCGGTTTTCTCGCTCCACTGGGCTGCCGGTAGCAGCACATGCGCGTAGTCCGCCGTCTCTGTCGGGTAGTAGGCATCTTGATAGACCGTAAACGGCGATCGCCGCAGCGCTGACTTCGTGCGCTCGATGTCGGGCATGCTCACTGCCGGATTCGTCGCTGCCACCCAAAACACTTGTACTTCGCCGGTTTCCAAGCCAGTAATCATGTCCCAGGCCGGCCGCCCCGGTATCGGGGAGATACTGCCTGGTGGCAAGCCCCAGCCGCGCTCCACCTCTGCCCGATGCTGGGGGTTCTTCACCAAGCGATAGCCGGGGAGAATATGCGCCAGCCCACCAGCCTCGCGACCGCCCATTGCATTCGGCTGTCCCGTCAGGGAGAACGGACCCGCTCCTGGCTTGCCGATGTCACCCGTCATTAAATGCAGGTTGATCAGCGTCCGCACCTTCGCCGTCCCTTCCGACGACTGGTTCATTCCCATCGACCACAGGGACAACACGCGCTCTGCCCGCGCCCAATACCGAGCAGCCTGGACCACATCGTCGATGCGAAGACCGCACGTGCGGGCCACCCGCTCCGGGGGATAGTGACTGATGACCTCAGCAAACTTCTCGAACCCACGGGTACACTCGTCGACAAATACGGGATCGATAAATCCCCAGCGCAACAGTAAATGAGCTATCCCGTTGAGTAAATCGATATCCGTGCCGGGCTCGATGGCTAGATGTAAATCCGCTGCCTCAGCCGTCGGCGTGCGACGCGGATCTACGACGATTAGCTTCACTTTGCGAGTGCGCTTGTGGTGCTTGCGCAATCGATTGAACACGATCGGGTGGCACTCGGCTGTATTAGTCCCGATGAGGAAAGCGCAGTCGGTCCGCTCCAAATCGTCGTAGCAACAAGGCGGTCCGTCTGACCCGAAGCTTTGGATGTAGCCCGCCACTGCCGAAGACATGCACAACCGCGAATTCGCGTCAAAATTATTCGTTCCCAGACAGCCCTTCAGCAGCTTCTGGGCGATGTAATAATCTTCCGTTTGCAGTTGTCCGGAGCCGTACATGCAGATCGCATCCGGACCGAACGTCGAGTGCGCTGCCTGAATGCGCTCGGCAACCCGATCGAGGGCTTCGTCCCAACTGACGCGACGAAAGGGTTCGTCAAGAGAATCCCGCAACATCGGATGCTTCAGGCGGCTCTTGCTGAGAGACTCGCCGATCGTCGCTCCTTTCACGCACACCATGCCCTTGCTCGACGGATGGTCGCGATCGCCGCGCGCCTGCCAGACCGGATTGCCTTCGCTATCGCGAGCAACGGGCTTGCCGGGCTGAGCGGGGGGGAGCACCTCCAAACCGCAGCCAACTCCGCAATAAGGGCAAAGCGTCTTCGAGAGCGAAACCATCAATGTTATCCTCCATTGTCAGCGGTCTGCGCGTATCTGCAGCCGATGCATTCGCCCGAAGCAATCGGATCTGTCCAAACTATTGCGAGGTACCACAAAGCAATTGGCGATCGACCTGTCAGAAAGTTAAAAAGAAATTTATCGAATCGAGTTCGGGAGATCTGGGAAAGCGGGGGTCGTTCGCTCGATCGCCCCCCGCTGCAGTCGTTCCGACCGGACCGAGTCGCTTACGCTTGGTGTGCGTCGAACGCCGGTGCAGTAGCCTCGATTGCCGCGTCCTCCCCTTCGTGGAACTCGGAGAACGAGCCCTTTGGCTCTTTAAGCACGAAGACACAAAGAAAACCGACGATCAATCCAGCAGTTCCCAGCACGTAGAAGAAGATGCGATCGCCCGCGGGATTGTCGGACACAAGGCTGTAGAGTGTCGTGTAAAGAACTGCACCCACGGTGCCGTATGCACCAACGTTACCCGCTATCTGACCCGTCACGCGGCGCTTGATCAACGGCACGATTGCGAAGGTCGAGCCCTCAGATGCCTGTACGAAGAACGAGCAGCCCATCGTCAGCAGCACCGCTGCCGGCAGCCACCAGCCCCCGGTGACCGTCCCCATCAACATGTAGCCGATGCCCATGCCGAACAACAGGATTGCCATGGTCCATTTGCGACTGCCCATGCGATCGGATATCCAACCACCTCCCGGACGCGACATCAGGTTCATGAACGCGTAGGACGCTGCAATCATGCCTGCCAGCTCCTTGGAGAGGCTGAAGGTCAGCTCGAAGAAGGCAGGCAGCATCGACACCACCGCCAACTCGGAGCCGAAGTTCACGATGTAGGTCAGATCCAGAATTGCGACCTGGGAAAACTCGTAGCGATCCGAAGGCTCGTAGCGCTTCTTGCCGGTCATCAAGTCTTTGTTGACGTCGAAGGCTTTGTACGACTGGAACAAGAATAGAGCTGCTAATCCCGCCCACACCAGGTACATCTGGGAGTTATTCAAGAAACCAACGTCCCTCAAGCGCCAAGCCAACAGTCCCAGGACGCCGATCAAGGGCACGTTCATGACCAATAAGAACCAGAAGTCGCGCTTCGTGGTAACTTCCATACTGCCGTGACGCTTGGGTCGCTGGTAAACCTTGCCGGCCGGGGTGTCCTCAGCACTATAGAAATAAATGACACCGTAAATAGCGGCAATAATTCCGGTCATCGCGATCGCCAAGCGCCAGTTCAATGGAGAGCCAGGCGCGCCAAAGGCCAGCCAGCCTGCAATAACCGGCAGGGCGAACGATGATGCCGCCGAGCCGAAGTTGCCCCAGCCGCCGTAAATACCTTCAGCGGTGCCGATTTCCTTCGGCGGGAACCACTCGGCAACCATGCGGATGCCAATCACGAAGCCAGCCCCGACGATGCCGAGCAGCAGGCGACCGATAACCAGCATATTGAAGTCCTGGGCGGTCGCGAAAATCAAACACGGAAAGGCTGCGTATACTAGCAACGTCGAATAGGTAATGCGCGGACCGAAGCGGTCGAGCAGCATCCCGATGATGATGCGCGCGGGCACCGTCAGCGCCACGTTACACATTGCCAGGGTCCGGAGCTGTCCGACTTCCAGTCCGAAGGCTTCTTTAACTGTCGTTGCTAGCGGTGGGAGATTAAACCACACCACAAAGGTTAGAAAGAACGCAAACCACGTCAAGTGCAAGATGCGGTAGCGTCCCGAGAACGAGACGAGATTTCCAAGCATATCTTAGACTTCCTCAAGCCAGAACGTTACGGAAACGAGTATTGCGACCCTAAAGCTCGAATTGTGCGATTGTTTCAGCATCTGCTACGAGCAGTCCGCGATCGCGTCATCCCGACTTTTTCAGTAACCTCAGCTGCCAAACTCCGATCGAGATCGAACTGAGCTTGCTGCCAGAGCGATTGCTTGTGCGGGTCGAGTAGTATGCATGCAGAATCGCATCTACGCCACACGTGGTTGGTACTTCTTGATACATAAAAATCGGTTTTATGCGCCAAATGCATTGAAACCAAATGCCGAATGCATGGAATATCCCTACCATTAAGAACTCGATACAAATGTCGTTTTGTGTCAGAATCTGTGGTGGAAACTCCTTACAGGGCAGATATTTTAGGCGATCGTACTGATGATTCGACCGACCGTTCCTTGCGGATGTAACGCGAGTAGGTGAGTGCCTACTGTCGCGAACTACAATCCCCAAAACAAACCAAAAGGCGATCGCAGCGATCGCCTTTTGGTAGCAAATCCAAGCCCCTCAGTTCCTATGAGAGGCTAGAGTATGTGTATAAAAGTTGTAGGCGATCGTGCGCTTACTGAACTGAAGCTACACGCGGCTGGGCGGCAAACTTTTCGATGAGGATCTCGCTCAATACCCCGGGCAATTCTTCACACGGAATGGCTTTGCGAACGCAGTTTCCCAGTTGAGCGTCCTTGCCAACTTTGCCGCCCATATATAAATCAACGGCTTCAACTGTTTTGCCGTCCTTGCGCGTTTTCGTTCCCATCAAACCGATATCTGCTACTTGCGGTTGACCGCAGGAGTTCGGGCAGCCCGTCCAGTGCATCCGCACACCCTTGGGAAGCTCCAGCTCGGCATCGAGTTGGCGCGCAATGTCGAGGGCGCGGCTCTTCGTTTCGACCAATGCAAAGTTACAAAACTGCGCGCCCGTGCAGGAGACCAGTGCCCGTTCGAGTGGCTCAGGTGTTATGCTGAAGCGCTCCAGAAGCGGCTCGCTGAGGAAGGACTCGAGGCGATCGTCCGGGATGTTGGGGACAATGGCATTCTGCTCGACGGTCAACCGTACTTCGCTGCTGCCGTATACCTCGGCCACCTGTGCGAGCTCGAACATATCTTGGGCTTGCAGCCGACCGACCGGTACGTGCAGGCCGACATAGTTTAAACCCGGCTGTTTCTGAGCGTGGACGCCGAGACAGTCCCGCTTTTCCCAGCAAATTTCGTCTTCGGGAGCGGCTGTTTCCAGAGCAAACCCGCAAGCGCCTTCGATCTCTGCCCGGAATTTCTCAATTCCCCACTCGTCAATCAGCCACATCAAGCGCGCTTTCTGGCGGTTTGCGCGCAGACCGTTGTCCCGGTATGCCAATAAAATCGCCCGGCACAAGCTCACAACGATGTCTTCTTTAGGGGGTACCCAAACGTCCATCGGAACTGCAGCTGCACAGCGTTTTGCAGAAAAGAAGCCGCCCACGAGGACGTTGAAACCGAGCCGACCGTCTTTGTATGCCGGTACGAAAGCGATGTCGTTGATCTCGGCGTGGACGGAGTTGTCGCGCCCACCCTCGATCGCGATGTTGAACTTACGGGGCAGGTTAGTGAATGCTGGGTTGCCCGAGCCGGCAGCTGTAATCATGTCCTGGACGCTTTTTACGAGCGCTCGGGTGTCGATCAGTTCGTCGGCGTCGAGGCCGGCCATCGGCGAGCCGGTGATATTGCGGACGTTGTCCATACCCGACTGCATCGAGGTCATCCCTGCAGCATGAAGGCGTGCGAATATCTCTGGCACGTCTTCAAGGCGGATACCGCGCAATTGCAAATTCTGGCGTGTAGTGATGTCGGCACTCCCATCTTCGCCATAGCGTTGCACGATTTCGGCGAGTACTTGCAGTTGAGCGCTGGAGAGTATCCCGTTGGGCATCCGCAACCGCAACATGAATTTTCCGGGAGTGACGGGACGGTAAAAGACCCCGACCCATTTCAACCGATGCTCCAGGTCGGTCTTGTCGAGAGCTTCCCAACCGATTTTGGCGAAGCCCTCGAGCTCGTCTTTGACGGCGAGCCCGTCCTTTTCGGCTTTGAACCTCTCAAACTTGTTTTTAGCAGCGGCTGCTTGGGTGCTCGTCATAAACATCGCTCTCTTGACTCATCTGAAGCTATCGGGCACGCACCTAAAGTGACGGCATACCGTTACCTTCGCGCGATCGCCCAAAGCAGTTAGGGGATGGTGTCACAGTATGGCGATTGTGTCGCCAAGAAGGTATTTTTAGCTACCGACACCACCGTTTCACCCTGAAAGCGCATAATCTAGACGCAATTTCTGCATCAACGCTGGCTGCCAGGACAGTTGATGCAGAACAGTTGAGGGAAGGGTGGGTGGGACGATCCCTTTAAACTGGGTTGACCGCCCTCGCGTCCAGAAGAGACTCGTTGCGAACTGCAAGCAGGCGATCGGTTGGAACTGTCGTCCGGCGGTCTGCAAACGAAGCGACTTTCACAAGTTGATGTCAGCTCTAGTTGAGGGGCGCAATCTCGCTTGCGATCGCCAAGTCACGCTGGGTCATGAGGGCTTGAAAGAGTTTAGTCGGAACGGCGGCTTCGGGCGTCCAAATACCGGGTTTGCGGAGCCTGCCGTCCAGCACGGCTTCAGCCAGGCTCCCCGTGCCACAGCCGGCTGCGACGGCCGTATTGTCGTGGGTAAAGGTCGCGCGGTACCGAGCGGGGTGACCGTCGCGGATGCCTGTCACCGTGACACCCATGGCAATACCGATGCCGCTGAAGCGATCGCTGAAGTCGGTCATCTGCTTGCTGGTCCGGGCGAGGAACTCCACGGCTGCTGGGTGCTCCAACCAGCGAGACGGAACCAACCGCGCAACCGCCCATGTCAGACGATTATAGAGGTCTGGAACGGATCCGAACTTGGTGATGACGCGATCCACCGTAAAAGTTTGAGCTAGGCTTTCTGTTTCCGCCACGTCGAACCAATACACGCCAACGCGACCGAACGGCGGCGGAAACCTAACCGTCTCGCGATCGCTGAAGGGCAACACTGATTGCCAGCGGCCGTCGAGCCAGGCGTCGAAGGCGCGCTGCAGTCCCAAAAAGGTCGTTCGCATGACCGTCGGTCCCGCACCGCCCGACCCGGCAACGGCGTAATCCAGGCGAATTTCCTCGACGCGCTCGAACTGCTCGACGCCCTGACGAGCAATGCAATTGGAGATGCCGGGAAACACGCCCGTATGCAAAATGGCTGTTACCCCGGCTGCCACCGCGCGCTCGTGCCAGGGGAGGACGCGTCGGGCAAAAGAGCGGTGATCGCTGACGTCAAGGTAGTGAATGCCGCGCTCGATACATGCTTCCAACACTCGACCGTCGCGGTCGTGGAAAGGTCCAGCACAATGGACGACTAAGTCGCACTCCGCGATCGCCCGGTGCAGCGTGGCGCGATCGTTGAGGTCCAGCCGCGCAAAAATCTGATGCGGTCCGAGGCTGGGGGGCTCCGCTCGCCCGGTCACGACAACATCGATCGACGCGTGCGCGACTAAGTCACGTGCAACTTGCTGCCCAATGCGCCCGCAGCCTCCTACGATCGCGACCGCACTCATACGCGTTGACACAAAAATAGTCCGCCATAAAAGAATAAGCGATCGCGTCGGTTACGCTCGTTTCCGGTCCAGCCGTTGCGTTTGCAGTGAAACAAACAAAACCCCTCGAAAGGTCGAGGGGCGGCTTAAACAAGCGCTCGACACCCGCATTGGAGCGATCGAGCCCTACTCTAGAACTTCACCCCACGGTAAGTCCGACGACCGGCAGCATGGGATACGGCGGCTTCGAGATCGACAAACTCGACCTCAGTGCCGCGATACTTGCCGACTTCGACTTCTCGGACGACTTCGAGGTCGATAGCAGGCTTGGTGTAGTGGTTTCCGCGATATTTCATGACGTTCGCCTCCGGTTAGATACGTTTTCGAGGCGCGTTCCTTCAGGGCAAAACCCTTACTTCCGTCCCCTCAGTGGCGCTGGGGAGATGAACGATTCATGTTTCTGTAGCTAATGATACCGTTTGTCGCACGAATGTCAAAACCTTGGGTTTCGGTTTCATGACATTAATGACCGACCTAGCAACAGAATGGAGCGTCCGGACAATCCCAGGGCCGGAAGCCCGGTCGCTCGATTCTTCCGTTTAAATCCGAGGAATTACTTGCAGTACCAGAATCTTCAGTTGAGAATGCTATCAGAATTGCTGCGATCTGACTCGAATAGCGATCTGGCGGATTGTGTATCAGCATTGGGATGCACGAACCAGCTGCTTAAATGTCATATGCAAGCCATATCTCTGAAGGTGCGTTTCCCAGAAAAAAAATTTGCCTGCGATCGCGGGCTTGGGTTTTCCTTCCGTCGCGGCACGTGCGGTTCGCAGACGTCGCGCTCGCTGGTGCCGGGAGAGGTCTGTCGACAGGGACGACCAAAACGGCTGGTTCTAGAAGCGCTCGGCGATCGCGCGCGCGAATTCGGAGCACTTCAGCGGTGAGACCGGCGGCGTCAACAGTCGCGCAAGGTCGTAGGTTACCTGCTGGTGGGCGATCGCGGCGCCGATGCCCTTGCGCACCAAATCGGCTGCTTCTTGCCAGCCGAGGAACTCCAACATCATCGCGCCGGACAGAATCAGCGAGCCGGGGTTGATGCGATCGAGTCCGGCATGCTTGGGTGCCGTGCCGTGGGTGGCTTCGAAGATCGCGCACGTGTCGCCGATGTTTGCGCCAGGGCTCATGCCCAACCCGCCGACGATCGCTGCCGCTGCATCGGAGAGGTAGTCGCCGTTGAGGTTCGTGGTCGCCAGGATTGAATACTCGTTCGGGCGGGTTTGGATTTGCTGGAAGATGCTGTCGGCAATGCGATCGTTCACCATCACCTTTTCTTTCCAGAGACCGCTCCCATGGGTATCCCAGATGGCGGCAAGTGTTGCTTCCACCTCGGCGATGATTTCCGCACGGCGCTCGGGCGTGTAGGAATCGAACCCGGGATCGATTGTACGGGCGTTGGCTTCCGCCGAAAGGTCGGGGTCGCTCTCACGATTGCTGAGGATCCAGGACTCGCGTTCGGTGACGCACTCGGAACGGAATTCGGTGGTGGCGAGCTCGTAGCCCCAGTCGCGGAAAGCACCCTCGGTGTACTTCATGATGTTGCCCTTGTGCACCAGCGTGACCTGTTGCTGGTGCGGAGGCAATGTGAGAGCGTGTTGGATCGCCCGGCGCACGAGGCGCTGGGAGCCGGTTTTACCGATCGGTTTGATGCCGATCCCGGCGTCGAGTGGAATCAGTTTGTTGCCAAGTTCTGGCGTTGCGGGAATCAGCTCGGTGTTGAGTTGTTCGATCAATCGCGTGGCGATCGCGTCGCCCTGCTTCCATTCGATGCCAAGGTAGATGTCTTCGGTATTTTCGCGGTAGACGATGACGTCTAGCTTCTCAGGGGTTTTGTGGGGCGAGGGCGTACCGACGTAATAGCGCGACGGGCGCACGCAAGCGTAGAGATTGAAAATTTGGCGCAGGGCTACGTTCAGGGAACGAATGCCGCCCCCGACCGGCGTAGTCAGCGGACCTTTAATCGCGACGCCGTAGTCGCGAATAGCTTGTAGGGTATCTTCGGGTAAATACTGAAACGTACCGTATTGCTCGCAGGCTTCGTCCCCCGCGTAGACCTTGAACCAGTGGATCCGGCGCCGATCGCCGTAGGCTGAAGTGACGGCGGCATCGAGGACGTGTTGTGTAGCGGGCCAAATATCGACGCCCGTCCCGTCGCCGCGAATATAGGGCACGACCGGTTCGTCCGGCACGACGGGCAGGCTGCCTTTAAAGGTAATGCGATCGCCGGCAGTGGGGGGAGCGATTTTCTCGTACGTCATGGGTCGCGCGCGTCGGTAAACGGCAAAGATTGATAGGCAGCTTACCAGAAACCGAGAAACCTCCGCTCGGATTGCCCTGATGTTCGCGCCAAAGCACTCTGACCGCGCTCGGACCAATCAGATTCGTTAAAGGGGCCGGCCGGTCGCGGTTGCCGATGCATCGTTGCCCATCCCGAGCTGCCGATCGCAATGCCGGGCATCACACTGCCAAGGCTGAGGACGCGATCGCCAGAGTTCGGACGTTTCGCACCGCGACTCGCATACCCCAACAGCCACTACCCAATCGGCAACTAGGTTTCGACTGGATGCTGGCCGTAGAACGGCACGGCGTCAGACCAGTGCGATCGCGTCCCTTGTGCCCATTCCCAACGCGCGAGTTCTAGCAACCCCGTGACGGTATCGCCGAGGTTTTCGGGAGCCTCTAGTAAGCGGATGGGTGGAGCAATTGCTGCCAGTTCCTGTTGCCACTGCTCGGGGGCGATCGCGGTTTCCGTACGCCATGTCTGCCAGGTGCGCCCATCAGACGATCGTCGATAAATTGCAGCAAAGACCTGCTGACGGCGGGCGGGAAGCTGGATGGCAACGAGTTCGTTGGGGGCGGCGTCGGCAACCGTCATTTGCAGAAATGCTGCTAGTGCGGAAAGCGAAAACAACGGGATGTCGAGCTGCTGAGCCAGCACGCGCGCGGCCGTAACGCCAATCCGCGTGCCGGTGAAGCTACCCGGTCCGTTTGCCACCGCCAAGAATGCCAAATCTTGCCACGTTTGCGGTGGCAGAAACTCGGCTAGCAACCGATGCATGTGCACCGACAGCTCGCGACCGAGGTCCCAGACGCGCGATCGAGGCGTTCCGACACCGTCACTTAACGCCAGTCCGAATTGAGGACTTGTGGTATGCAGTGCCAATCCGTATCTAGTTGCTTCAGGCTCGGCCATCATCCGTCGCTCGGCAGCTCCAGTGCTAGATCGATTTGAGCGAGGAGTTCTACCATCGATTGTGAATGGCCGGGCAGTATGTGCGTCGCCACTTGCTGCAACAACTCGATTTGGTCGGGCGCGATCGCTGCCGCATCGGCTTGACTGGCAAGCGCTACCACCGGCAAATTGCCATACTGCTGGAGTAGCTCTTTCAGGGCGGCGATCGCGGTGGCATCCCACGGCGGCATGCCGCAATCGAGCAGTAGCAAGTCAATGCTGTGGTGATGGATCTGGCGGTAAGTTTCCGTCCAGGTCCGGGCCAAGGAACTGCGATAACCAGCCGTTTCGAGGTACTGTGTCAGTGCCTGCAACCACTCACTGCTGCGTTCGGCGTGCGTTTCGCGCGCGTCCGCGACCAGGATATGAGGGGCGTCCTCCTCTCGTGCGGAATTGGCACCAGCATTGGCAGCGACGCGGACGGCCGAGCGCAGGGCGGTAACTTGCGATGCATTTGGAGCCGCAAGACATGGAAACACCGACAGCGTTCCCAGATGGTGCGCGCGTTGCGCCGTCGCCGCATCCAAAATCACTAAAGGTAGGGCTGCCAGCTGCCGGAAACCGGTCAGGCGTTTCAGGTCTGCCAGCGGGATGTCGGTATCGACCAGCACGATCGCGTCCGGCCGCCAGATGCGTGCTAGCAAGTCTGCTTGATCGAGGTCGTCGGCTTCCAGAACTCGATATCCGAGCTGCCCGAGCTGTGCGACGAGTTCGCGCTCGGTGTTGTGAAGGTCGGCAACACCCTTGTACGTACCCACGGTCAGCTGCAGCACTGTAAGGTCGTTTAGCGCGTTCGCCGGCGTCGCCACGATCTCTTGCTCGTCGTCCAAGTAGCGCCGCAGCGAGTCACCATCCACCGGCAAGTTCAGGAATCCGTTAGCACCGCAAGCAATGGCTCGGTCTTTCTCGGCGCTGGTAGAAGTAACCAATACGGGAATTTCTCGGGTACGCGCATCTGCTTTAAGCAACGTCAGGACATCCCATCCCGATAGCTGTGGCAGTAGCGGATTGAGGAGAATCGCCCGCGGTTGGAAGGTACGGGCTTTTTCTAATGCTTCGGTGCCAGAGCGCGCGATCGCCACGCGGTACCCGAGCTGCCGCAGTTGCCCGTTGAGATTATCGATGTACTGGGGAACGGCTTCGATCGCGAGCACGAGCTTGCTGCGCCCG
Organism: Rubidibacter lacunae KORDI 51-2; assembly: GCF_000473895.1. Taxonomy (NCBI): domain Bacteria; kingdom Bacillati; phylum Cyanobacteriota; class Cyanophyceae; order Chroococcales; family Aphanothecaceae; genus Rubidibacter; species Rubidibacter lacunae. The sequence goes on from NZ_ASSJ01000081.1 coordinate 116,370, forward strand.
ACGGTGCTGCCGCCGCGAGCGGGATAGCGGTTATCCGGTGGCGGACAGGGCGGCATTAACAGCGTGAACTCACTGCCCTTGCCGACCTCAGAGATAAAGGTGATATCGCCGCCATGGGCGCGCGCCAACCGCTGGGCCAGCACCAATCCCAGTCCCGAGCCTTCAAACTGCCGCGTCAGCGGGTTTTCGAGTTGCTGGAACTTTTGAAAAATCATGTGCTGAGAGCCTGCTGGAATGCCGATCCCCGTATCCCATACGGCAAAGGCTACCCAGCCTTCCCAGTGGTTGACGCGTAAACCTACTTTACCCCCTGCTTTTGTGAACTTGAGTGCGTTCGAGAGCAAATGCACTAGCAATTGCCGTAAGCGCAAGTCATCGGCAACGATGCGCTCTAAGCCGGGCTCGACCTCCAGGGAAAATCCCACGTGCAGATCGGACTGACCGCGTTCGATCAAGGCAGCGGCGGCATCGCGATAGGCGCGATCGCAGACATCCGCGAGCGACACCGACTGCGGATTGAGCTTGAGTTGACCGGATTCCAGCCGCGTTAGGTCGAGGATGTCGTTGACCAACGTCATCAATTGCCGACCGCTCTGGTAAATCAGTCCCGTGTAGCGCTCTTGGCGTTGGTTGAGTTTGCCTAGGGTTTGTTCTTTGAGCAGGCTCGACAGTCCGACAACCGCCGTTAGCGGGCTTTTGAGCTCGTGGCTGATGCAGGCTAAGAACTCGTCCTTCAACCGATTGAGTTGCACCAGGTCGGCATTCTTCGCGGCAAGTTCGCGGCACAATTGCCGTTGTTCGCTGATGTCTGTTGCCAACACCAGCCATAAGGGTCCCGTTGCTACCGTTGGTAGCGGGGACTCCCAACCCAAAGCACTTGCTGTCGGGCCGGAGAGAGGCAGCTTCGCAAATTGCCACGCACCGCATGCCCGAGCGCGCTCCCCGTCCGCACAGAATGCACAACTATTGCTGCAGGCTGCCGGTGGGTCGTAAAATGCGGACGCTGAAACAAGTGCGGTTGATGCAATTGTCGCCGCTTTTGCTCCCAAGTCGCGCGGATCGCTCAAATTACACCACTGCTGCAGTGGTGCGTCAGCTGTTGGCGGTACGCCGGCCGATGCGAGCGGGGCTTTCTGCTCGCCAATCAATGGGCAACCATCGCATCGAGGGCAAATTTCCTCGCGCCAGCGATCGTTCTGGGCGATCGCGCGGCCGCTAGCATCTTGCATCATGAGTGGTAGAGGCAGATGCTCCAACAACTGCAGCAGCGGCGCGAGTACTAGGGTCCTGGATGGCATCAGCTCCAGGCTAGACGCTTGCGCGGGGGACAAAGCTGCTGCGAGCGGCGGCGGCATGCCAATCGGCGGCGACGCTGGGTGGGGGGGTGCCAGTAGGGTTGCCAATACCTGACGGCTGTCGAGCAGTCCGAGCAACCGACCGTCCGCTGCGACCACGGCACATGCGGCAGCTGTAGAGTTCACGTAAGCGCCGACTTCAATCGGGGCAATATCGACCGGCACCACGGCAATCGGGTCGAGTAGTGTTGCCAAGTCTGGCAGCGGCGATCGCCCCACATACTTTAGCAACCGTGCCGGGCGCAGGAGCCCGAGGGGCGCTCCCCGATCGTTCACGACGGCGATCGATTCATCAGGATCGGTTTGCAACTGCGCCAGAACCGTGGCGAGGTTGGCTGCGATCGCGCATGTTGCCACCGGGCGAACGAAGGGGCAGAGCGATTGGACGGGGGAAGACATAACGAGCCTGGATGAACCGGCCTTAAGGCCGGGTGCACCGGTCGAGCGGACGGAGCGAATCGGAAAGCGGCAAGACGATCGACTCACTCGATCCGGTCCCGCGAACTGGGTTTTAAAATCCACGTTCGGCCGGACGTTAGCGGTCGCGCGATCGGTTTGCAGGCGAAAACAACAAAGCGCCCTCAAAACAGAGAGCGTCGTTGTCGTGTTAGAGCGAGCAGTACTTTCAATCTTGCGGCGTGTTTTCTCTAAAGCAGCAGATTGCTTACAATAAATTACATTTTTGTCGGCGCTTGCGCCCCGCACGGTCTTGCCCTAGTTCGGTAAGGTGTTGTTTGTTCCCGACAGCCGCGCCCGATGTATCTGGAGACGCTCCACCTGCGCTCATTTCGCAATTACACCGACCAGCGCGTTACGTTCTCCGCACAAAAAACGATTCTGGTTGGCAACAACGCCCAGGGCAAATCAAACGCGCTCGAAGCCGTTGAGTTGCTCGCCACGCTGAAGAGCCACCGTACTTCGCGCGATCGCGATTTAGTCCGCAGAGATGCCGAGAGCGGGCAAATTCGCGCAACAGTTGCTCGTTCCAACGGCAGTTTGGAGCTGGCCATGACGCTGCGCGGGAAGGGCCGCCGTACTCTTGCCATCGAGGGCGAAGTGCTGCGCCGCCACCTCGATTTTTTGGGCGCGCTCAATGCTGTTGAGTTCTCTAGCTTGGACTTGGATTTGGTGCGCGGCGCACCTGAATATCGCCGCCATTGGCTTGACGCCCTATTGGTTCAAATCGAGCCGATTTACGCCTACATCTTGCAAGAATACGTTCGCGTTGTTCGCCAGCGCAATGCATTGCTGAAATCGATTCGCAAGTCTCTCGGCGACGGCGGTGATGCGACTACTGTGCCGCGTTCGGACTGGGACCAACTGGCCTTGTGGGACGCGCAGTTGGCAGCAGGCGGCTCGCGGGTGATGCGCCGCCGCGATCGCGTCTTGCAGCGCCTGATTCCCCTTGCCCAGCGGTGGCACGATCGTATTGGCGGCGGTACCGAACATCTGAGCGTGATCTACGCACCCAATGTCGAGTGCGATCGCGACGACCCGGCAGGTGTTCGCGCTGCCATCCTGGAGAAAATCAAGGAGCGCCGCCTCGCCGAACAGCACCTCGGTACGTCGGTTGTCGGTCCCCACCGCGACGAGATCGACTTGCAGATCGACGACACGCCCGCGCGAGCTTACGGTTCTCAGGGACAGCAGCGCACGCTCGTACTGGCATTGAAGTTAGCCGAGCTGGAGTTGATCGAAGCCGTGATCGGCGAGCCGCCCCTGTTGTTGCTCGATGACGTCCTGGCTGAACTGGATCCGATGCGCCAGAATCAATTGCTGGATGCCATTCAAGATCGCTTTCAGACCTTGATTACCACTACCCACGTCGATACCTTCGACGCACAGTGGCTGTCAGCATCGCAAGTGCTAGTCGTTGAAGCCGGACGGATTTCCCCCTAACCGATCGTTCGCTTGCCCTCGAGCGCTTTCGATTTGTCTCGGTGCATCCCTAAGCCTCGATCGCAATAGGTCAACTCAAATCTCGAGTTCCGTCTCGGTCCCGCGAAAAACGCTTTCGTAGTGGCTCCCGAACGTTGCATGACGAACGAACCGCCGCAAGTCTCGAGCCAGTGCTGCGATCTTGAGATGAGTAGTTGCCGGAACTGGTCTTGGCTATACCGGCCCTCGAATCCAACAGGTTCTTAGGGCACTTCGAACGCATGGTTGCCCTTAGGATTTGACATGGGGTTGACGGCGGCGCGATCGCCACCACCACCCCCCTGCGATCGCCAGTGCTATCGCGGCGGCTCCACCAATCCACTGCAGCACCGTCACCAGAGGGGTGGCGCGATCGGCAAGGGCAAATTGCCCAGAGAAGATTGCTATGAAGTTGGCTTCGGAGCGTGCTTTCCAAAAGGCCCTCAATGCTCTGAGCTTGTCGAAAGCATCACCTTCGCGCAGCGATCGGCCGATATCGTAGTCGAGAATTTGCAATCCCGGTTCGCTACTCGCGTGACGCGCAGCGGCAATGGTACGACGGGCTTGTTGCTCTGCCAGGTCGAGCATGCTGGTCAGCCCTTGCGTGTTGTCAAACTCGGTTGGCACCCTCAGTCCGACTGTTTCGAGTTCGGGGTCGAACTTGGCCTTCAAAGAATAGTATTTGGCAATCAGCGAATTCGCGCTGAGGTAGGCGAGGAGCGAACCACCGAGCTGCAGATAGGGGAGGTTGGTGCGATCGTCGAGTTCCTCGGCCAGCTCGGTTGTAGCCGCGAGTGCTGCATGCGCTAAGTAATAAGTTGCGTCAATAGTATTAAACTCTTCGCGCACGACATCGATTGCAACCGCTGTTGACTTGGCATGAGGTTGGATTGTCAGGGCTTCGAAGGCTTTGAAACTAGCATTGGCGGCTTGGAACAGGGTATTGCTGAAGCGCAATACGCGATCGCGCTGCAAGACCGGTCCGGTGCCGTCGAACCCGAGCGCCAATGTATCCTCAACGATCTGCAGCCGTTCATCGGCTAGAGCAGGGGCAACAGCAGAATAAAACAGTGCCTGCTCGGTTTTTGTAGTGGAAGTATTGAAAGGCAATTTGCCAGACTCTAATTCCTGGAGTGACTGCTGGGCAAGTTTTTGGAATCCGTTCGCAGCAATCCAATCACCGTAGGCACGCATTAGGTTAACGGCGTCGGACGCCGATCGCGCCTCGGTTCCGGCCAAACGCGCGAACAGTTCCTCCGCCCGCGAGTCCACCTTCGACCAGTGTGCGGCAGCTTGGGCAATCAAGTCGCGCTGCTGGCGGTGCGACTTGGTCTGGGCACCTGCGTCTGTATTGGAGGCAATAACCGAAGTTTCCGTGCGATCGGCATCAATCGCTGCGTTTGAATCGACTGCTGGATTTGTATTGGGAGCGTCGACCCTTTCAGAGGACGACGTAACAGCGTCGACGGCCAAAAGATTCCGAACGGCTTTAGCGAGCCACAATGCACTGAGGGTTTGGTGATAGGCATCGGCTAGATCGCCGTCTTTAAGGGATTGCTTGGCCGCGCTGAAGTTCTCGGTGGCGCTGACGAAACCTCTCCGGGCAAACGCTACCGGACTCGTGCCATCTTCAATGTCCGCAGCATCTGAGACTTCATTCTCCAATCCCAGTTCGCTGCCCAGAAATTTCCGCGGTTCTATCTTGCGGTAACGTGCTTGTAGAGCTTCCACCTGTGCAGTTGTCGCTGCATAGAACTCCGGGGTTAACTGCGGGCGCTCGTCCTTTGCACCGATCGGCAGCGGTAGCGGCCGCCCGGTCAAGAACCGATAGGCGTCGAAGATATTAGCAGCTTCGAATACCTCCAACCCTGTCTCCTGACGGACGGCATCGACTTCCGCTGTTAGCTGCCCGGCCGGGATTGCAATTCGTCGCTTACCAGCCTCGCTCGCCCCTTGCAGCTTCAGAGGAATGCCGCCAACCGGTCCGATCGTGCCATCGGGGTTGATCGTACCGGTCATGGTGGTGTCGGCACGCACTTTATCGCCCAGCGCCAAAGCCAGGACGTGAACGGTAAATAGACCGCCCGCACTCGGTCCGTCTATCGAGCCGTTGTACTCGAAGGAAAACCGGCGGTGACCGAAGTCGCGGCCCAGCAAGAAGCTGGTGGTGGCGATCGCGGACCAAGCGGCCGATCGCCACTGGTCGCCAGCATTATCCAGACGCGATTCGAAGAACCCAACTTTTAATAACGGTGCGGGGTCGCGCTCGATACCGATCGTTGCCTGTCCCACACCGCCGGTCGGCGGCGTCGTCTGGCGAAAAACCATTACGTCCGCGTTGGATTCGCGGCGGCCGAACGCCAGGGGCATTAATGCCAACACGGAAGGCGATCGCGACATCACTAGTGACGAAGTCGCGGCGATCGCTGCCAAGAAAGCGCCATGAAAGGCAATTGCGACCGCCAAGCCGAGTGCCAGCAAGCTTGAGCCCGAGCGGAAAATACGTCGTCGAGATAAGCGTTGGAACATGGGAGCCGCCTTTCGTGCGTCGATACCGTTAAATTTCGCGCGCGCGGGGTCTGTATTGGCTGGAGCGGCAATTTCCTACTTGTGGCAATCGCGTTTCAATGAATCAATGTTATTGAAGCGGCAGCGGAAACCGTCCTCAAGCCAAGGCTAACGGCCAGCTAGCGGTTGCCATCGGGAGTGGGCGAACTCGCCGGCTCTGCTGATGCTGGTGGGCGTTCGCGTCCGAGCCAGGCGATCGCCCGCGGGTCGAAGGAGTCGAACTGGAGCTTGCGAGCGTTAGATGCTGCGGCCAGGGCGATACCGGCGATCGCGTAGACGGGGAACGGCACGGCTGGCAACTGCAGGTGCAGCATCCACTGCACCAACTCTACCAACACGAACATGAAAAAAAATGCGACCAGCCACAATCCCATCGCCAGCACTCCTCGCAAACGCACATTATTCTAAACGCCATTTCTAGGAGGCGGGTTTCCCTCGGGTGCCGCAAGCTTCACTACACTGCAAAGACGGCACCCTTGCCGCGCTATTGCAAGAACCCGGTTATGACCGCATCACCTGCCTTGCCGATCTCTGCCATTCTCGTGCCACAGGGTGCCGAATATTGCGCTGTCCGTCGCGGATTGCCGCGCGCATCTGCTCCCGTCGCGATTGCGGTTCCGGCCGGCAGCGAGGCGATCGCTCGCTTCGTCCGCGCGCATCCCCTGCCCACGAGCGGTTCGCTGCTTCTAGTTGGATTGTGCGGCAGTCTGTCGCCCGACTTGCCCGTGGGTACTGCGGTACTCTACCGCGACTGCCGCGATCGCGACCGGACACTCGCCTGCGATCGCGTCCTGACTGCCCGGTTGCAAGCGCAACTGCCAGCGGCGGCTATCTCGTCGGGGTATACAGCGGATCGTGTTATCTGCTCGGTTGCCGAAAAGCAAGCACTGCGAGCGGAGTTCGGTACCGATGTCGTGGATATGGAAGGCAGCGGACTGCTGGCAGCCTTGCCGAACCGGTCGATTGCCATGCTGCGTGCGGTCAGCGACGGGTGCGATCGGGACTTGCCCGACCTCAGTCGGGCCATTGATGCCAGCGGACAACTGCAACCGCTGACCGTTGCCGCCGAGTTACTGCGCCAACCCGTCGCATCTGTCCGCTTCGCACTCGCTGCGACCCGCGCGCTCTCTGCTCTGACAGATGCAGTTGCTTGCGTTTTTGCATCGTGAGTGGCAGTCCGCCAGCAGCTAATACTAAATCCGGGAAAATGTGATACGAGTAGTAGGTGTCAGATTCGCGAGATGAGTCACCATGCCGGGAAAGCTCTACATCGATATCGCCGAGTCCGCTGAAGAACTGCGCTCCCTACTCCTCTCAACCTCTAATACCAATTCCTCAAAGTCCTGACACGGATAGCTGGTCGATGAGCCACCACCACCCGGTCAGCGAGGCGATGAGGTCCCGTCCCGCCAGCTGCAGTCGCGTCCTGACCTGCTCTCGGAGTTCCTCCAAGTCACCGCAGGTCAGCCACTTCAGTCCGCTCTTTAACCATTCCCAGCACCGCTCGATTGGATTCACCTGGGGACTGTAAGCCGGCTGAAACAGCAATATTACGATCTCCGGCACTTTCAGCGCTCCCGCTCGGTGCGCTCCCGCTCCATCGACCTGCATCACGTGCAGCTCCCGCGGATACGCCGCTGCAAACTGCTCCAGGTACTGCTCGAAACACCGACTGTCGAGATGGCTGAACTCCCAGAAGTAGCTTTCCCCCGTCATCGGCTCCACCGCTCCGTACAACCAGAACGCCTGGAAGCGCCACTGCACCTCCCCCACCGGCTTCACCCCAGGAGCGGTCAGTACCCGCCCGGTCTCGGTGTGCAATCCAAAGCGGCTCTCGTCCTGGCACCAGTAACGCACCCACTCGTAGTCCACCACCGCTTCGACCCGGCTCTTCAGTTCCTGGGCAATGCGCTCGGGCAGTTTTTTTAAACTCATCCACGGCATCGGCGTCTTGCTTGACGTCGACGGGACGCGGCGCCTTCGGCTTCGCCCCGAGGCGGTAGCGCACGGTGTCGTGGACGGTGGAATAGGGCAGCTTCAGGTCCTAGACGGCTTCGAGCCAGGTCTGGACTTCCACATAACTGGAGAAGCTGCGCTCGTTCTGGAGCTCTTGCTGCAATTGGGCGAGGGCATCGCCAGAGATCTCTGGCGGGCGACCGGAGCGCGGCTTGGGCTCGGTGAGGGCGCTCAAGCCGCCGCCGCGGTAGTCTCTGAGCCAGCGCGAGACGGTGACGCGAGTACGCCCGAGGAGGCTGGCAACCTGGGTTGCTTGGGAAGCATGCCCGCACTTGAGCCAGTAGAGAGCCTGCAGCTTTTCCTTGACTCTGGCATTGGAGGCTGAGAGAAGGAGGGAGCGCAGTTCTTCAGCGGACTCGGCGATATCGATGTGGAGCTTTCCCGGCATGATGACTCAACTCGCGAACCTGACACCTACTACTCGTATCACATTTTCTCGCATTTGGTATCACCTCCGTCAAGGAGTCTGTCCGGGAGCTCCATGCTGCCGCTATTCGTTCAAGGTTGGTTCTAAAGCAGGGTTTGGCGATCGCGAGATCGCCCATCTATAGATCTCGCCCATCTATAGATCTGTGGAGGCATGAACCCGGGTTCGGACTTGTCTGCCGTCTCAATGCACCCGAGCCTTAGAACCCGGGCTTAGAATTTGCTGCTGCGATCGCTTGCAATATCCCCCCAGGGGGCATATGCTGCCGTATGGTAAACTGTGGCAAAGTAAAGATTGGTAACGATTCCTAATAAAGCTTTGTTAAAAACTTCCCACTACCCCAGCGTCGCGGTTGTTGCTGAGGCTCGGCAAGAGCGGCCCGTTATTTGCCAGTCGCAGCCCGATATGGATCGGCGCAGTCGCTGGCAGGCATTTTGGGCGGCTGTCTTTCTAGTGTCGGTTCCCGTGTTTGCCGAAGCACCTTTGGTGCGTCAGGTGCCATGGTTGTGTTTGCTCCTCACGTTGGGCTGGCTCTGGATGGCAACACGGTTGCGATCGCGTCCCCAAACCGCCCTCTGGGGCGATATCTTGCTGGGGTTTGTCTGGACCTGGGTGACGGGCGCGATTTACTGGGGCTGGCTGCGCTGGGAACCGCTCGCGCACATTCCCGTTGAGGCATTGGGGCTGCCGCTGGCAGTATGGTGTATTCTGCGCGGCTGGGGCTTGCTCGGTAATTGGTTTTATCTGGGCTCTCTATTGGGAACGGCATTAACTGACGCGTACTTGTATCTGACCGATCTGACGCCGTATTGGCGGGAAGTGATGCGCGTCGATCCACAGACAGCCGTGTTGCTTCTGCGCGAAGCTGCTCTTCAAGTACAGACGCCTTGGGGGATTGCCAATGCGATCGCCATTGCCGCATTACTCGTCGCGATCGGGCTGTGGGCGCTGCAAAAACCACAACCGCACTGGCGGGCGTTTGCCGGTGCGGTACTGTGCACGATCGTCGTGGATGGTTTGTTCTGGACAGTTGCCTTATTGGGATAGCGCAGGCGAGTTGCCGATGCGGATCTAAGCTTGAAGACAAGCTTGGAGGCTGTGCTCCAACCTCACGACGGGCTTCCGCAAGTTAATCGATGAGTCGGTCGAGCCCGACCACTGCATTGAGGATTCTGGCGAACGGATCTAAAACAGTTGCAATCGTGTCGGTTGTAGCGGCAAGTCCAGAGCGGCGCACGATAATCACGTCCTCGTTTCGCATCGCTGGATTGTTCTCGGGGTCGAGATCGGTCTCGAAGTCGACGGGGATCTCGCGTTTGGTTACCGTACCATCCGGATTCAAACGTACTAGCAGTACATCAGCTTTACGGGCGCGTTTTTGATCGAAGCCACCAGCTGTCAGGATTGCTTGATTGAGAGTCGAATTCGGCACTAACGTCACCGCACCTGGATTCACGACCTCACCGACAACTTGCACTTGAATTTCATCCGGTGCAAAGCTCGCTTCGGCCAGTTCGGTAACTTCTGCTGGGGTTAGAGAGAGGGCGCGCGGAACGACAATGGTGTCGCCATCGCGTAGGGCAATGTCTTGGGCGGTATCGCCCGACTGCAGGAGCGCCCACAGGTCGAGCTCGATCAGGCGCTCCCGGCGTGTTCCTTGGGCGCGTAAGATCTGGACTTGTCGAATTTGCGCGGTATCGGTGATGCCGCCGGCCAGTCGGATCGCTTCCGTAACTGAGGGGATCCCCAGCGTCCGCGCGCCCAGCGTCCGCCCTTCAACGACCGTCCCCTGGCGCTCGGAGGACACCGCGTAGGCACCTGGACGATTAACCTCGCCGATAACGGCTATTTTTAGCGGGCGCGCGTCAGCGAGCGACACGCTGACTATCGGTCGTTTGAGCAGGTTTCTGAGCTGGTGGGTAATGAGCTCGGTCGTCTCGTCAAGGCTCAGCTCGGTTACATAGAGCGTGCCGATCAGCGGCAGGTAGATAGTCCCGTCGCTAAGCACGGTTTGAATGCCACCATCCCCAGCATTAAATTGCGGTTCTTCAAAGACTTCGATACGCAGGCGATCGCCCGGTCCCAGTAAATACGGCTCGGGAACGAACTGGGTTGCTTCTAAATCGATCGACAGCGAACGGTCGTCCGGGCGTTGCTCTAGATCCAAAGCCTCCTCTAGGTCGGACGCTGAGGTGGACGGCTCGCCAGAGGAAGGAGGCGGAACAGTCTGCGCGCGTGCCCCGGGGGCAAAGGTCACAGTTCCACAAGCGATCGCAGACAATAAGCCGAGGAAGAAGCAAAACTCAGGGGGCGGCCGACGGATCATATGCACTTAATGGCTTGAACGCACTACAAGATAGCAACGGTTGGGGGGCTACCCACCCGCCTAGTTTGCCACATTTGCCTGCAGCACGAGCAAGCGACCTCGTCACAACGCTACCGTGCGCAAGAGGATGCAACCAAGCCCGCGGCTAGCTTAGGGCTCCGAGTTCGGCTCCGGTCTGCGAAGACCGCTCTCGGTGCTTACGCTCGTGCTAGGTTGCTGGTGCTACTTCAGCCAGCCCGACCAATCGCGCGCTTAGTTCCCACAAGCGGGCGGCTTTTGCGTCGTCGCCAGCTTGGTCGGACACTTCTTGGATGAAGGCTTCGCGACCGGACTTCTGGCGATTCCCCCAACTCCAGTAGACGCCGGATTGAGCGTACTGCGGATCCGCGACAACGGCTGCCACGCGATCGCCGGACAGTTCCTCGGAAACAAAGCCGCCGGTTATGTACTTTTGGAAGCGTGGGAAGAGGTACTGGAAAAGCGGGTAATGGTTGCGGAACAGTGCCGTGGTAGCCACGCAGCCGGGATAAAGCGAGTTAAAGATAATGCCGGTCTCGGCGTGATAGCGATGGTGCATCTCGCGCATGGTCAAGATGTTGCACACCTTGCTGTCTTTGTATGCCTTGACGGGCTCGAACTTTTTATCGTCGATCGTGACGTGGGGCGACTTGAACCCGGCTGCCAGTCCTTCCAGGTTGCCGAGGTCGGGTTGGGGCGGAATCTTGCCGCCCAGTTCTTTGGGATTGTGAGTGACGGTCCCGAGCACGACCAGTCGCGGTGGAGATGCTGTGGCGTGCTTGAGATCCTCCAGCATCAAGTTGCATAACAAAAAGTGACCGAGGTGATTGGTCGCAACGGTTAGTTCGTAACCGTCTTCGCTGAAAAGCGGCGCCTTCAAGCGCGGCATGTAAATGGCGGCGTTGACAACGAGGGCGTCGAGCGATCGCCCGGTTTCGCGAAATAACTGCACGAACTGACGCACGCTGTTCAACGATGCCAGGTCGAGGGGCAAGATCGTGTAGCTGCCGGGCGGGAGGGCAACATCGCGTGCGGCTTGCTCGGTTTTAGGGAGGTCGCGACAGGCCATAATGACGTGCCAGTTACCTTTTTGAACAAGCGCTCGAGCAGCTTGCAACCCGACCCCCGATGAGGCACCCGTGATAATTGCCGTTAACGTTCGATCCTGTTGCATTTTGTTAAATTTCGCCCATTTCCGTTGCCTATTTTTCAGATAGTACACCATGGAGATGGCAGACTTCTTTGCGGTGCTCGATCGCCGGGAAGTGCTTGCCTATAAAGGTCTTCGCCGCTCCCTTGCGCCATTGGAAGGCTTACATTTCTTTAAATTTATTTAGATTCAAGAGGCAATTCGTAACCGATTTCGAAATACCTTCGCAACACATATTAAAGCAGTAGCGATCGCCGAGTTTCTGGGGCGTATTCGCCGCACCTGCATGCTTCGATTGTTGTCACGTCGATGAAGTGCACGTCAACGTGCACTTCAACTCGTTGTAACCGACTAATGGGTGTTGCAACCGATCGGTCGGCCGCGCGTTAGAGAACGCTGAAGGCAACCACAAGTCCTAGTACTGCCGCAAAGACAATAAGCGCGTAGAACTGCGCGCGACCGTTTTCTAGGTATTTCAAGCCTTCCCCGCTCACCAGTGCCGCCAAACCCGTGAGGTTGACCGCACCATCCACGACGCGGAAGTCCACTTCCATGACCTGACGTGCTAAGCGTCGACTGCCCTGCACGAACACGCGATCGTACAAGTCGTCGATGTACCACTTGTTTAAGGAGAACTGGTACAAAGGCTCTATTCGCTTGGCGATCGCGTCGGCGTCGATTTTGTGCTGCAAGTAAATCAGCCCCGCTAACGTAATGCCAACCAATGCAATGCCAACGGAACCGCCGGCCATGATGGCAAACTCCTGCCACTCAAACGCTTCGGCAGCTTCTAGTGCGGCTTCTGCCGTCTCGCCCGGTGCGTAGACAAACGCCTCGAACAAGTTTTCCCACGGCAACCCGACCAAACCGATCGCGAGCGACGGTACGGCCAGAATCAACAGTGGCAGCGTCATGGTCAGCGGCGACTCGTGGGGAAACTCCGCGTGGTGCTCGTCGTGGCCGTGGGCTTCGGCATCGTGCTCCAGTTCGCGCGTGTCCATCGCACCCGGACCGAAGGCCGGCACCATGCCGGCTTCCTGCAAAAGCGTTTGCCGAATCGCTGCATCGCCGCCGCGGAAGTCGCCTTCGAAGGTACAGAAGTACATGCGGAACATGTAGAACGCCGTGATGCCGGCGGTTGCCCAGCCGACAAACCACAGCAAGGGGCTGACCTCGAAGGTGCTGCCCAGGATCTCGTCCTTGGACCAGAAACCGGCAAACGGCGGAATCCCGCAAATAGCCAGCGTGCCGACCAAGAAAGCCAGGGAGGTCAGCGGCATGTAACGCCGCAGTCCACCCATCAAACGCATATCTTGTGCCAGCACCGGGTTGTGCCCGACGACTTCTTCCATGCCGTGAATCACCGATCCCGAGCACAGGAAGAGCATTGCCTTGAAGAAGGCATGGGTCATCAGGTGGAACAAACCAGCAGTGTAAGCGCCGACACCCATGGCCATGACCATGTAGCCCAGCTGCGAGATCGTCGAATACGCCAGACCCTTCTTGATGTCGTTTTGGGTAATGGCGATCGACGCGCCGAGGAAGGCAGTGAAGGCACCGGTCCAGGCAATAATCGTCATCACCGACGGCAGCGGCTCTAGAACGGGATACATCCGCGCGATTAAGAACACGCCGGCCGCCACCATCGTGGCAGCGTGGATCAGGGCCGAAATTGGGGTTGGACCCTCCATCGCATCTGGCAACCAGACATGGAGCGGAAACTGTGCGGACTTCGCTACGGGTCCGAGGAAAACAAGAACCCCGAAAAGTCCTGCTAAACCGGCACCGATGTAGCCTGCGTCGAGAGCGGTTTCCAAACGCATGCCGATAGTCTCGAACTCGAAGCTGCCCGTTGCCCAATACAAGCCCAAAATGCCCAGCAACAAGCCGAAGTCGCCAACGCGGTTGGTTACAAATGCTTTTTGACAGGCTTCGGCAGCGGCCGCGCGATCGAACCAGAAACCGATCAGCAAGTAGGAGCACATGCCGACCAGTTCCCAGAAAATGTAAATCTGGATCAAGTTCGGGCTGATGACCAAGCCCAACATCGAAGAACTAAACAGGCTGAGGTAGGCAAAGAAGCGGACATAACCGCTGTCGTGAGCCATGTAGCCGTCGCTATAAACCATCACCAGCAGAGCCACGATCGTCACAATCGCCAACATGACGGTGGTGAGATGGTCGACGACATAGCCGACGGTAATGGTAAAGTCGCCGGCTGCAGCCCATTCGATGCTGCGGGTGAAAGTCTCGTGACCGTGGATTTGGCTCCACAGTAGCGCCAGCGACATGCCGACGGTAATTCCTAGCAGAGTGATGATGTAAGCTGCAATGGGTTTGCGGAGTCGCGAGGTTGTTTCGCTCGCGCAGAGCAATCCCAGTCCGACGGTCATCGCCCCGAAGAGCGGCAGGACGGGAATCAACCAGGCGTATTGGTAAAGAGAGTCTTCCATATGAGCAGTCTGCCGCTTCTTTGCCAATTCTGCAGGCCGGGACGCGACGCGCGCGCTCGCCGGTCGGCTCGCCGCAGCGATTCATGCGCCGGGCAAGTCGCCCACAATTGTGACACACTCCGCCAGCGGCAAAGTGTTTGTACTTATTCAATTCATGAAGATTCCCTCTGCGGGCCGAGCGATCGCATTCGGATCTAGCGAGATCGAAACGCTGCTTGCTGGAACCGGAGGTTCGGTTTCATTGCCCGCGCGATTCGGCCGCGGTAGGGTCTCACAGTCTCGTTAACTGGCAGTGTTGTAACTTTCTTAGCGGAAACACCAGAGTTCGGCCCGGAGGATATTTTCGGATGCAAACTGGCGGAATTTTAAGTGATTGTTCGGGGGGGCATCGGCGGATCGATTCCGGAAGGTATCCATGGTTGGTCCTTGCCGAGACAATCCATCTCTCATTTAGGGCATCTCTATAAGGTGCGAGGTTTAGCGTATTTGCAGCTGAAATGCCCATGCTGCATTACCGACCATGGGTCTTGTTCGAATTAATTGAGGTGCCCTTTAGCGAATACGGGCAGAAAGTAGCTGATAGGCCAAGTGTTACTTCGAGTCGGCTCGGAAAAATTTATGAACGCAGCGGAGACGAGAGCGTTTTTTTATGACCCCCTATTAAGGATCTTAAGTGGGAACCATTCCACGCAAGACTGCCTGCCAAACCTGCGGAGATTCGCCAGACCGATCGCACCTGCACCCCAGATATCAACATCTATGAACGCCACTTAAATCGCCTCATCGGGATACCAGCACTTGTGGCCGGGACAACCGTCGGCGATCGCCGTTCGTAGAAATGTGGGAGCTCCCCTCAACCGGCTTTCGCCCGACTGAGACGGAACTGCACGCGCGATCGCCCTATTGCGCGTGCGATCTCGCGGCCGCCGATCTCGTTAGACTGAGTATTATCGCTTTGTGTCGGAGTGTAAACATCGTCGCAAATGGCGTTGCCGGCCGATTCTAGAGCCAAAATTCTGGAGTTTGTATGACTGACGTTCCCGCCTCGCGCATCCGCAATTTTTCGATCGTCGCGCACATCGATCATGGGAAATCCACCCTGGCCGACCAACTTTTGCGCGTGACCCAGACGGTAAGCGAGCGGGATATGAAAGCTCAGTACCTCGACAACATGGACCTCGAGCGCGAGCGCGGCATCACGATCAAACTGCAGGCGGCGCGCATGAACTACAACGCCAAGGACGGTAACACTTACGTCCTCAACCTGATCGATACCCCTGGGCACGTAGATTTTTCCTACGAAGTGTCGCGATCGCTGGTCGCCTGCGAAGGGGCGCTACTGGTCGTCGATGCCTCTCAGGGCGTGGAAGCTCAAACCCTAGCCAATATTTACCTTGCGCTCGAACAGGACCTTGAAATCGTCCCGGTTCTCAATAAAATCGACCTGCCCGGTGCCGAACCCGATCGCGTCAAAGCCGAAGTCGAAGAAGCGATCGGCCTCGACTGCAGCGACGCCGTGCTCGCCTCTGCCAAGATGGGCATCGGCATCGACGAAATCCTCGAAAAGATTGTGGCGATCGTCCCGCCACCGGCCGACAATACCGATCGGCCTCTACGCGCTTTGATCTTCGACAGCTATTACGATGCCTACCGCGGGGTCATCGTTTACTTCCGAGTTGTGGACGGCAAAGTCCGCAAAGGCGATCGCGTACGCCTGATGGCCTCCAAGAAAGAGTACGACATCGACGAACTCGGCGTTCTTTCCCCGACGCAAGTTCCCGTTGACGAACTCCACGCTGGTGAAGTGGGCTACTTTGCTGCCTCGATCAAGAGCGTGGAAGATGCCCGCGTGGGCGACACGATCGCCTTAGCCAGTAACATTCCCGACGAGCCGCTCCCCGGTTACGCTGAAGCCAAGCCTATGGTCTTTTGCGGGCTATTTCCCACCGATAGCGAGGACTTTGAAAACCTGCGCGAAGCCCTCGACAAGCTCAAGCTCAACGACGCAGCGCTCTCTTTTGAACCCGAAACCTCCAGCGCCATGGGCTTCGGCTTCCGCTGCGGTTTCTTGGGGTTGCTACACATGGAGATCGTCCAAGAGCGCCTAGAGCGCGAGTACGACCTAGACCTCATCATCACCGCTCCCTCGGTGGTCTATCGCGTTACCCTCGTCGGCGGTGAAGTAATCGAAGTCGACAATCCCAGTCAACTCCCTGCCCCCCAGAAGCGCGAGCAAGTTGAAGAACCCTACATCCGCGTTGATGTAATCGCCCCCGAAACCTACGTTGGGGCAGTGATGGAGCTGTGCCAGTCTCGGCGCGGCGACTTCAAAGACATGCGTTACTTCACTCCCACGCGCACCACGATTATCTACGAGCTGCCCTTGGCCGAAGTTGTGACGGATTTCTTCGATCAACTCAAGTCCCGTACCCGCGGCTACGCGAGCATGGAGTACCAGTTCATCGGCTACCGCGTCAACGAACTCGTCCGCCTCGACGTCATGGTCAATGGCGACCCGGTAGACTCCCTCGCCACCATCGTTCACCGCGACAAAGCCTACGGTGTCGGGAAAATCCTCGTAGAGAAACTCAAAGAACTTATTCCCCGCCAGCAATTCAAGATCCCGGTTCAGGCCGCGATCGGCAGTCGCATCATTGCCAGCCAACAAATCCCCGCACTTCGCAAAGACGTCCTTGCCAAGTGCTACGGCGGCGACATCTCCCGCAAGAAGAAGCTACTTCAGAAACAAGCCAAAGGTAAGAAGCGCATGAAGGCGATCGGGACCGTCGACGTTCCTCAGGAAGCCTTCATGGCCGTCCTGCGCCTCGACCAGTAAGCTAGGAGCGATCGCAGTCGGACGCGACGCTCTGAAGAACAAGCCGCCGCCAAACCAACTGCAAAACCACCTCAAGATAGCTGCGCTTGAATATCGCGAATCGTCGGCCACCACCATTGCGACGCGACCAGAACCAATCCCAAACCGAGGACGAGGACGAGCGCCACGGTAGTACTTGGCAAGCCAACGCGAGTCCATAAGGAAGCTCCCGCGCTTGCTGGCAGGACGTTCTCCACGTGCGCTGCGGGTCTGACTCTGCCGGATTCGAGTGCAATATAAAGCTCGCAAATCAACAGAGTCGGGATGTAAAACAAAAAATCCATTGCGTAGTCAAAGGGACCTTGCCAATCGTTTTGGTGGCCGGCAAGCCCGCCCGCGACGAGTCCCCAAAGTCCGTATCCGAATCGGTATAGCAAGGATCCAATTCCAAGTACGAACAGCCGCAGCGCCCAGCGTCGGTGGGCAACAAAACGGCGTTGGACAGCCAAACGCCAGGTCTGCACCGCACAGATTCCCATCAACAGTCCGTAAAAACTGAAGGCTGCGCTCATTACAGGTCCGCCTACGGTGCCGTATAGCACGATAAACGCTCCGCCACCGACGCTCGCACCCAGGGCTGCTCCGAGGTAAAGGCGACCGGCAATACGATGCAGCGCAGGCGCGCGATTGCGGAGAGGCGTCCAAAGTTGCAACGGTCCCAACACCATGACCGTGGCCCCAGCTGCGAAGTGCAAGGCAATAACTGCTGTTGCTGCTGGAACGTCGGGGAGGTAAAGTCCGCTCAGTAGAATGTTCCAGAGATCGAAGCGTAGATGTAAGGCCGCCCAAGCGTACGTCGCGAGAATGTAACCGGCAAAGGTCGCACTGCCCGCGAATAAGGTTAGCAACAAGGCAGTTTTGGACCTTCGCGCTCGATCGAGCTGTGCCATCGGTGGGGTGCCTCGCAACAAAGCAGTGGAGAGTCAGTTGGCAGACGCTTCAACGCGTCGCATGGGAGCAAACTTCGGGTCGAAAATCTTCGTGCCGAGACCGGGGAATTTGATCCCCAGCGTTGTCTTTGCTCCCTCGCCCATCACCAACGTAACCTCCCCCGGTCCGAGCGTTTGATGGATGACGCGATCGCCGATCTGCCAGTTTTGAATCGCCGCCGTCGCCGAGACGGTGCCGACGGTCGGGCGATCGCGCTCGACCGATTTGCGCGGCAGCCGCTGGGGCACGATATTCGACTCCAGTAACTCGGATGGCAGCTCTTGGAGGAACTGCGACTGCAGGGCGGGCTCGCGCGCCATGCCCCACAAACGGCGCTCCCGCGTGAAACTCAGAAACAGCTGCTCGCGCGCCCGCGTGATACCGACATAGCACAAACGGCGTTCTTCTTCTAGCGCGGCCGGGTCGTCGATCGCGCGGTTGTGGGGAAATAACCCCTGCTCCAAACCGACTAAGAACACGACCGGAAACTCTAACCCTTTCGCCGAATGCAGCGTCATCGCCGAAACCGCCTGTTGTCCTTCTTCGAGGTTGTCTAGGTCGGAGGCTAGCGACGCATTGGCGAGGAATCCTTCTAAGCTCAAATCCTCGTTTTCTTCAGCGAACTGAATCACGGCGTTGGCAAGTTCCTTGAGGTTTTCAAGGCGGCTGGTCGCTTCGTCAGTTCCTTGGTTTTGTAAGTCGGAATAGTAGCCGGAGTCGGAGAGAATCCCATCGAGAATTTCCGCTGCGGATCGCTCCGTTACTTGGGACTGCCATGTCTGCAGAGTGAGAGCAAACCGCTGCACGGCTTTTGCCGATCGCCCTGCAAGCGTCTTCACCGAGGTCTCGTCTTGGAGGACGTGCCACAACGGCATCCCCAACTCCCGCGCGGCTGCCACGAGTCGATCGACGGTGGCTTGTCCGATGCCGCGTCGGGGCGTGTTAATAATGCGCAGCAAGCTAACTGTATCGGCAGGATTGACTAGCGCGCGCAGGTACGCCAGCGCATCCTTAACTTCCTTGCGATCGTAGAACTTCAGTCCGCCGACGATGATGTAAGGAATCTCGCTGCGCAGAGCGTCTTCGAGGGCACGGGACTGGGCGTTGGTGCGGTAGAGGATGGCAAAACTGCCCCAGTCGAGTTCGGGATCGGCACGGCGCAGGTCGAGAATGCGATCGCGGACGAATTGGGCTTCGACTAGCTCGTTGTCGGCTTTGTAGCAGTAAATGGTTGCACCGCACCCGCGCGTCGGGCGCAGCACTTTATCGATGCGCTCGGTATTGAGTTCGATCAGAGCATTCGCTGCTTCAAGGATGTTCGAGCGCGAGCGATAGTTCTCTTCTAGCTTGACCATCGTGCGCGTGTCGTCATCGGGCAACCCGTCGCCAAAGTCTTCCTGGAACTCCAGCAAGATTTTGAAATCCGCCATGCGGAACGAGTAAATCGATTGATCGGCATCGCCGACGACGAAGATCGACCGCTGCTGCCACGACCACCGATCGCGATGGGGTTCGCCGTTGGTGGAAAGCAAGCGAATCAGCCGATACTGAATGCGATTGGTGTCTTGGTACTCGTCGACGAGCACGTGACGAAAGCGATCGTGCCAGTACCCCAAAATCGACTCATTTTGCTCGAATAAGCGGGCGGGAACCAGGAGCAAATCGTCAAAGTCGAGAGCGTTGTTTTCGGCAAGGCGAGTCTGATAGGCGTCGTATATTTCGCCAATCACCCGCCCGCGATAGTTCTGTTGCTCGCGGGCAAAATCTTGTGGGGAATGTCCGAGGTTTTTGGCGTTGCCGATCGCGTAGCGGATCGAGCGCGGATCGAATTTCTTCTCATCGAGATCGAACTGACGCGTGACAATATTTTTCACCAAGCTCTGCGCGTCTGACTCATCGTAGATCGTAAAGTTGCGTTCCCACTTCCGTTCTTTCTCATCGCGGTACTTATCGATATCGAAACGCAGCAGCCTGGCAAACAGGCTGTGAAAGGTGCCCATCCAAAGTGGTTTAATGTAGCGTTTGTAGGCGCGCGATCGCAGTGCAGTTTGCTCCTGAAGTGGTAGCGATTCTAAGGGGTGACTGTAGGTTTGCTCGGCAAGCTGCTGTGCGAAGATGAGCTGAATCCGCTCTTGCATCTCGCGCGCAGCTTTATTGGTAAACGTGACCGCGAGGATATTCTCAGGGTCGACGCTGTGATTGCGAATAAGGTGAGCGACGCGATAGGTCAGCGTTCGAGTTTTACCCGACCCCGCTCCCGCAACGACCAGCAGCGGACCGCAGAAATGTTCTACAGCGCTTCGCTGAGCTGGGTTGAGATGGGAAAGATAATCTGCTGGTGCTTTCATGAGCTGCAATGCGCGTGCTTGGAGTCCGGACGAGCAAAAAAATAACGAAGTCTAATACAAAACATAGCAATTACTAACATCTTTGAGCGAGCGGTTCGACGCACGCGCGATCGCGGCTCCCTTTATGCAGGTGCTGGGTTGGCGATAGAACTCTTGCCGATAAAGTCATCAACTGGTGAGCTGACTGGAAGTCACGACCGTGCTAACGAGAGGCGATCGGACCCGAAGATATGCTAGTAGTGATGACCGAGCGATCGTATCCTGCCAAACCAATCAGATCGTTGCTGATACCGAAACAGGTTCCACTCGCGCACACCGAAAGAGGAGAGCGTCCATGCTTGAAGCCTACCGCCAACAGGCAGCCCAGCGCCAAGCGCAAGGTATTCCCCCGCTGCCGCTAACTGCCCAGCAGACTTCCGAGCTTTGCGAACTGCTCAAAAATCCGCCATCCGGTGAAGCAGAATTCCTGTTGGAGCTGCTGCGCGATCGCGTGCCGCCGGGGGTAGATGAAGCGGCGTACATCAAGGCAGGCTTTCTGACGGGGGTCGCGAAGCAGGAAATTGTCTGTCCGCTGATTGCGCCCGAGTCGGCAGTCTTCCTACTAGGAACAATGCTAGGTGGCTACAACGTACATTCTTTGGTGGATTTATTGCGATCGCGCGATGCCAACCTCGCCGATATTGCGGCACGCGCCCTAGACAAGACGCTGTTGGTATTTGACGCTTTTAACGACGTCTTGGAACTGTCCGACGTGAATCCCTACGCCAAGCAAACCATTGATGCTTGGGCAAATGCTGCGTGGTTTATCGCTCGCCCTCAGGTTCCTCAGTCGATCCGAGCGATCGTCTTCAAAGTGCCGGGCGAAACCAATACCGACGACCTGTCGCCCGCGCCTCACGCCAATACGCGCCCGGACATCCCGCTCCACGCCCTCTCGATGTTGGAATCGCGGATGCCCGGCGCGCTCGATACCCTGGCCGAGCTCAAGCAGCGCGGGCTCCCGGTTGCCTACGTCGGCGATGTTGTTGGGACCGGCTCCTCGCGCAAGTCAGCGATCAACTCGCTGCTCTGGCATATCGGCGAAGACATTCCCTACGTGCCCAACAAGCGCGCGGGCGGCTTCATCCTCGGCGGGGCGATCGCACCTATTTTCTTCAACACTGCAGAAGATTCCGGCGCCTTCCCGATCCAATGCGACGTAACGCGCTTGGACACCGGCATGGAGGTCGAAATCCGTCCCTACGACGGCACGATCCTCGACGCCAGCGGGGCGGAATTGTCAACCTTCTCGATCGAGCCGAACACGCTCCTCGACGAGGTCCGCGCGGGCGGTCGCATTCCGCTGATGATCGGGCGCAGCCTCACCGACAAAACCCGCGAGGCGCTCGGGCTGCCGACGAGTAAGGTGTTTGCCCGTCCGGTGGTGCCTGAAGATACGGGGAAAGGCTTCACGCTGGCGCAGAAAATGGTGGGCAAAGCGTGCGGACTACCAGGCGTCCGTCCGGGTCTTTCTTGCCAGCCGCGCATGACCTCGGTGGGCTCCCAAGACACCACCGGCCCCATGACCCGCGACGAACTAAAGGAGCTAGCTTGCCTGGGCTTCAACGCCGACCTGGTGATGCAGAGCTTCTGCCACACGGCAGCTTATCCGAAACCCGTCGATGCCGTTACGCACCGTCAGCTGCCGGACTTTTTCTCGACCCGCGGTGGCGTTGCGCTGCGTCCCGGCGACGGCATCATTCACTCCTGGCTGAACCGGATGTTGTTGCCAGATACCGTTGGCACCGGCGGCGACTCGCACACGCGCTTCCCGATCGGCATTTCTTTCCCGGCGGGGTCGGGTTTGGTTGCCTTTGCAGCAGCGCTGGGCGCGATGCCCCTGAACATGCCGGAATCGGTGCTCGTGCGCTTCAAAGGGAGCTTGCAGCCGGGTGTGACCCTGCGCGATATCGTCAACGCAATTCCCTGGGTAGCGATTCAGGAAGGCAAGCTGACTGTTGCCTCCGAGAACAAGCGCAATCTCTTCGCCGGTCGAATTATGGAAATGGAAGGGCTGCCCGACCTCAAGGTCGAGCAAGCCTTCGAGCTAACTGATGCGACGGCCGAGCGCTCCTGCTCTGGCTGCACGGTGGCGCTGGGTCCGGAAACGGTGGCAGAATACCTGCGCTCCAACGTGGCACTGCTGCGAAACATGGTGGCACGCGGCTATCAGGACGGGCGGACGCTGATGCGGCGGGTGGCGAAGATGGAAGCGTGGTTGGCAAACCCGCAGCTCATGCAAGCCGATCGCGATGCGGAATACGCTGACGTACTGGAGGTCGATCTCGATCGTATCGTCGAGCCGATCGTTGCCGCTCCCAACGATCCCGATAATGTCAAACTGATATCCGAATGCGCGGGCGATCGCATCGATGAGGTGTTTATCGGCTCCTGCATGACCAATATCGGGCACTACCGGGCGGCAGCGAAGGTGCTCGAAACTGCCGGGCGGGTAAAGGTGCGGCTGTGGATTTGCCCGCCCACGCGCATGGACGAGAAACAACTGCGCGAGGAAGGCGCGTACGGCACCTTTGCCGCTGCAGGCGCGCGGACGGAAATGCCCGGCTGCTCGTTATGCATGGGCAACCAAGCACGGGTTGAGGACGGCGCGACAGTGTTTTCTACCTCAACGCGCAACTTCAACAACCGCATGGGCAAAGGCGCGCGCGTGTACCTCGGTTCGGCCGAGCTCGCCGCAGTATGCGCGCTGTTGGGTCGCATACCAACCAAAGAGGAATACCTCGACATCATTCGGGAAACAATCGAGCCGTTTGCAAGCGATCTCTACCGCTATCTCAACTTCGACCAAATTGCGAACTTCGAGGACGAAGGGCGTACGATCCCCCGCGACCAAGTGCCCCGCATTGAAGACATCCTGGGTATGCCCGCGGCAGCACGCTAGGGTGCGACGGACGCGATCGCCCGACCTAATTTGCTAAAGCCACAAGCTCCCACCCAGTCGCGCGAATGAGGGCTTATTCGGGCACGTTTGGCGGTTGCTTCGAGCCGAAAGACAGCGCGATCGTGTCTTCTTTGCGCAACACGAACAGAGCGCAGCAGGCGGCAAGCATCGGCCAGGCGGTGAAGAACAGCAAATTCGGTGATGCGTATGGGTCGAGGTAGTAAGGAAACGAGGCGAAGGTCGAGACCGCGTGCATAACCAGAATCATTCCGTATGTGAAGAATTTCGCGATGCCCAGCACGAAGCCGATCGAGATCGCGAGCTGCAATGCCCCCAGGATGTAAGAAGCGATCGGGACCAGGTTACTAATGCCATAAGACCCGTCGAACACGGCAGCCGTATGTTCGGGGTTAAGGAATTTATCCAACGCCCACACAAGAAACACCAAAAACACACTCAGCCGCAGTAATAGCAACATCAATGCCAAGCGGCGCGCCAAGGCGGTCGGCTGGTTGGAAACATCAGTAGTCATCGTCATACCTCGCTGTTTTGCTCGATAGGGTCACGTTAGCGAGTCAGGCTGAGAGCGCTCTGAGAACGCGAGCAGCGCGGGATCGATCCCAATCGTCTCTAAATAGAGCTTGCTGAAAAAGGCTGGAATCCCTGCAATGAAAGGATCTCAGCGTTTTCTATGCCAGAAAAGTGCAAGTTTATAGGCACCAGAGCCTCAAAACCCTTGTACTTGGGCCGAGAATCCGAGCCAAAAAGCTGGGGCTAGATGGTAGAAGCCAGATTCCATAAGCTCTCTGCCTCCTAAATTCGTTTTGTGGACTTTTTCAGCAAACCCTAAGTAGTCATTGTCCGCAATAGACTTGTCTGCAATAGATATTGTCCGCGCTCGATGGGTGTAAGTTGATTTCCCAAAAGCCAGCGATCGCGGACGGCAGACTATTAACTTGCCGGGCACCTAAGCTTCAAACCTGCCCGATGAGTGCAAGAATAAACTACGACGGGAGCCCGGCGTGTTTAGGCAGAAAAACCCCCTGCACTGTCGGCAGCAAACCTGTTGTTAACTTCTATCTTTTACCGACGACGATGGCCAAGGTTCTCGTGTCCGACCCCATCGACCAGGCGGGTATCGACATCCTCTCGCAGGTCGCTCAAGTAGATTACAAGCCGAAGCTGCCGCTCGACGAACTCGTTGCCATCATTCCGTCATACGACGCGCTCATGGTGCGCTCGGGTACCAAGGTGACTGCTGAGGTCATTGAAGCCGGTACCGAACTGAAAATCATCGGGCGGGCGGGGGTCGGTGTCGATAACATTGACGTCCCGATTGCAACTCGCCGCGGGATCGTTGTTGTCAACTCCCCCGAAGGTAATACCATTGCGGCAGCCGAGCATACGATCGCGATGATGCTGTCGCTGTCGCGCATGATTCCCGACGCCAACCAGTCGGTCCAAGCAGAGCAGTGGGACCGTAAGCGCTTCGTGGGTGCAGAAGTCTACAAGAAAAACCTCGGCATTGTTGGACTGGGCAAAATTGGCTCCCACGTTGCCGCGATCGCCCGGGCCATGGGCATGCGACTGCTAGCGTACGATCCCTTCATCTCCCTCGAGCGCGCCGATCAACTCGGCTGCCGCTTGGTCGATTTGGACTTGCTCTTCAGCGAATCGGATTACATCACCCTCCACGTGCCGAAAACCCCGGAAACGGAAAACTTGATCGACGCGGACGCCCTGGCGAAAATGAAGCCGACAACCCGCATTGTGAACTGCTCGCGCGGCGGCATCATCAATGAAGATGCGCTGGCCGCAGCAGTAACAGCCGGCACGATCGCGGGTGCGGCGCTGGATGTATATGCAACCGAACCGCTCGGCGCATCGAAGCTGCGCGGGCTCGGTCCCAACGTCATCCTGACCCCGCACTTGGGCGCGTCTACGGCCGAGGCCCAAGTGAACGTCGCCACGGACGTGGCCGAGCAAATCCGCGACGTACTGCTCGGGCTACCCGCGCGATCGGCAGTCAATATTCCTGGACTCAACCCCAGCGTGCTCGAACAGATGCGTCCGTTCCTGCAGCTAGCCGAAACCCTGGGCAACCTCGTAGGGCAACTAGCCGGCGGTCGCATCGACCAACTCACCGTTCGCCTGCAAGGCGAGCTGGCAAGCAGCCAAAGCCAACCGCTCGTGGTTGCATCCCTGAAAGGGTTGCTCTCTCAGGCCTTGCGCGAGCGCGTTAATTATGTCAACGCCAGCATCGAAGCCAAAGAACGGGGGATTCGCGTGATCGAAACCAAAGATGCTTCGGTTCACGATTACTCCGGTTCGCTCAGCCTTGAAGCCCACGGCAGCTTGGGAGCTCATTCAGTGACGGGCGTGCTGCTGGGCGACAACGAAATCCGCGTTACCAGCGTCAATGGCTTCCCGGTCAACGTTCCGCCGAGCAACTATATGCTCTTTACCTTGCACCGCGACATGCCAGGGATCATCGGGAAAATCGGCTCGTTGCTGGGCAGCTTCAACGTCAACATCGCCAGCATGCAGGTCGGGCGCAAAATCGTGCGCGGCGAAGCCGTGATGGTATTGAGCTTGGACGATCCGCTGCCGGATGGCGTGCTATCCGAGATTACAAAGGTGGAAGGCATTCGCGATGCCTACACGGTGAAGCTGTAATGGCGTCGCCATTGACTCGAAAAGCGCAGCGAACGTCGCGCCGAGCTCCCCGAACGAGCATTCTGCATGGGCAATAGCTGGTGGGAAATTGAAGTCATCTGCGATCGCGATCTAGAAGACGCGCTCTACTGGCGGCTCGAACGCTTTGGTTGCCGGGGAACGGCAAGTACGGACTGGGGCATGGATCGGGCGGTGCGTGCTTACCTGCCGGCAGTCCAAGCCCAGTTATTGGACTTGTCGGCTCTGGCCCTGTGGCTGCAGCAAGATGCTGCCATGATGGAGTTCGAGCCGCCGGACGTGCGCTGGCGGCTGATCGACGACGAAGACTGGGCGCGCAGCTGGCAAAAGTATTGGCAGCCCCTCGAGGTGGGCGATCGCTTCTTGATTTGCCCGGCGTGGCTGACACCCCCCGAGACCGACCGCCTGACAATCCGTCTGGATCCGGGAGCGGCTTTCGGGACGGGCACCCATCCGACTACGCAGTTGTGTTTGGAAGGCATCGAGATGCGCCTGCCGCCGGGGCACTCGGGCGGCACGATCGCGGATATTGGCTGCGGCTCGGGAATTTTGTCGATCGCCTGTTTGCTATCGGGAGCGACGCAGGTGTATGCCGTGGATACGGACCCATTGGCACCGGCAGCGGCGATTAGTAATGCCGCACTGAACGACCTCGCTCCCGATCGCCTGATCGCCGAGCAGGGCAGCATCGAGCGCTTGATCCAGCTGGTACCCGAGGAGTGCGACGGCATAGTCTGCAACATCATTGCCGAGACGGTGCTGGAATTGATCCCGCACTTCAACGCGATCGCCAAGCCGCGCTGCTGGGGCGCGATCGGCGGCATCTTGATCGATCGAGCTAGCGACATTTCGGTTGCTTTGCAGAAACACGGCTGGCAGGTTGGGGCGCTCTGGCGCCGGGGTAATTGGTGCAGTTTTAACATTCGCCACCGTCAGGATTAGGGGAGCGCCGTGAAAAGTTTGGCCGTGCTGCCGCCGTGGATCGCGCTCGAACCGCTATTGCGGGCGTGGTTGCTGGAGGATGTGGGGCGCGGCGATCGCGCCACCAGCGGAATCTTGTCCGGGTCCGCGCGGCCGGGGCAAGCAGCGTGGATTGCTAAAGAAGCCGGTGTGGTGGCAGGGTTACCGATCGCGGCGCGGGCCTTCCAACTGCTCGATCCTGACGCGCGTCTGCAAGTACTGGTGGGCGAGGGCGAGACCTGCGAGCGCGGGCAGGCGATCGCCGAAATCGAAGGGTCCCTGGAGGCGCTGCTGACGGGCGAGCGCGTGGCGCTGAATGTGGCGATGCGCGCAAGCGGCATTGCCACGCGAACGCGGCAGTTCGTGGCGCGGATTGCGGATTTGCCATCGCGGCTGACCGACACGCGCAAAACTACGCCGGGGCTGCGGGCGATTGAAAAGTACGCAACGCAGGTGGGCGGGGCGCTCAACCATCGCTGCGGTCTCGACGATGCCGCGATGATCAAAGACAATCACATTCGCGCGGCGGGAGGCATCGCCGCAGCTGTGGCCGCCGTCCGGGCAACACTGCCCTATCCGCTAACGGTTGAAGTGGAAACCTCGACGCTGGGGGAAGTGAAGGACGCGATCGCGGCCGGGGCGGACATCATCATGCTGGACAATATGTCGGTAGAGCAGATGCGTACGGCAGTCGAACGCATTCGGACGGACGCCCCAAGGACGGCGATTGAGGCGTCGGGGAACGTGACGCTGGAGACGATTCGCGCGATCGCGACAACAGGCGTAGATTTCATCTCCAGCAGCGCGCCGATTACGCGCTCGACGTGGCTGGACTTGAGCATGCAGTTGCGGTGAGGCGATCGCTCCGCGAGGCAGCACTTGCGATGCGGTAGGCTATTTTTGGTTTTACGAACGAATGGATGGGGGTGGTTAGGATGCCGAAATACGTGATGTGGGGCAACTATTGCGAGGACGTGCTGGAGAAGCGCGCGCCGTATCGCCAAGCCCACTTAGACGGACTGACAGCTCAGAAAGAACGGGGCGTTCTGGTCACGATCGGACCGACGAAGGACCTCGCGCAGGTCTTCGGCATTTACGACGCTCCCGACGAAGCAACTGTACGCCAGCTCGTTGAAGCCGATCCTTACTGGCAAAACGGCATTTGGACCAGTTACGAGGTTAAAGAATGGATTCAGGCATTTTAAGCACGATCGGCGCCCGAGCGATCGGCAAGAATGTCTCTGCTGGGTGGGTGGTGCGATCGCAACCCGGTAGTTGAATTTGCTCGTGCAGCGGGGAAGAGTTGTTTGGGTTCGGCAAAGAGTTCCCCGTCGGCCGATCGCATCTTCGACCAGCAGTGAGAGGACGTTTTGAAGACTTCGCTTTACGTTGCAAATTATTGACAGCTGCAAAGCGATTGAACACTCGGGCAAATTGGAGCGTTTAAGCTGTACCTTGCATCAGCGCATCTCACCGTTCCTGCGGCGAGGTTTAGCCATTTTTAAGTGCCTGTTCGATTGCATTGTCTTATTGAGGAATTTTATTCACTACTACAACGCATTATTGCCTCTTGAGTACTCCCCATTGCCAATGGGTACCAAATTGTCGGCAAGACATACATGGCGCGGAGTTTATGGGGAGAATACGACACTGAAGGTATTCCACGATTGCACCACAAGACGCTGTGCTACTCAAAATCAGTGAAGATGCTGACGACTTCACTCAAGCGTTTGATTCACTATCTGACGTTCTAGGACGTACACGTACTAGCTTGATTCATAACTTCATTCGGCAACGCTCAGCCAGGTGAGGAGAGCGTCGTAGGGGGTGGGAGTTTTTTTTCGCTTCGAATTACAATTTGTCCCAGCGATCGCTCGCCGCGCTGCTACGCTAGACGCCAGACCTGCTCCCCCATCCACCCCGACTGAGGTTGAAGTAATGGTCGTCACCCCCGCTCGCGAGATTTGGGTGAGCGCTGCTCGCCTCAGCGATCGCGCCGGACTTTACCAAATTGCGATCTGCGCCGGTCGCATCACCGCGATCGTACCCCAAGACTACACCCCGCAGCCCGCAGCGATCGACCTCGGCGGCGATTGGCTGTCCCTCGGCGGCGTAGATCTGCAAATCAACGGCGCGCTCGGCTTGCCCTTCCCGAACCTGACGCCCGATCGACTCCCGCAACTGCAGGCGATCTGTGAATATCTCTGGCAACAGGGCATCGATGCGTTCTTGCCGACTCTTGTTACCAGCCCGATCGCGTCAATGCGCCAGGCGATCGCTACCATCGCCGCCTTCCTAGAAACCCCGCAACTGCCCGGACAAGCGCAAATCCTCGGCGTCCACCTCGAAGGTCCGTTCCTCAACCCCGACAAGCGTGGCGCGCACCCGCAGCAACACCTGCAGCCGTTAACCCTCGCCAACCTGCAGCATCTGCTCGACGACCTGCCCCCCGTCGTCAAACTCATCACCCTCGCCCCCGAACTCGACCCCACCGGCGAGGCAATCGCCTACCTGCAAGATCGCGGCATCGCCGTCAGCCTCGGGCACTCCCAAGCCACCGCTGCCGAAACCAAAACTGCCGGCGATCGCGGGGCGACCATGGTCACCCATGCCTTCAATGCCATGCCCCGCCTGCACCACCGCGAGCCCGGCTTGCTCGGCGCAGCCTTGACCGACCCCCGCTTTTGGTGCGGCTGCATCGCCGACGGTCAACACATCTGCCCGACAATGCTAGAGATTCTGGTGCGGGCGGGACGCGATCGCCTTTTCCTGGTCAGCGACGCCCTGGCACCGCTCGGTTTGGGCGACGGCGACTATCCCTGGGACTCGCGGGTGGTAACCGTCCGCGACGGCACCGCCCACCTCGAAGACGGCACCCTAGCCGGCACGACCCTGCCGCTGCTGGTCGGCACGCAAAACCTCGCGCGCTGGGGCATCTGCGACCCTGGAGCCGCGATCGCTCTCGCCACCAATGCCCCGCGTGCGGCCTTGGGTTTGCCCGGTCTCGCGATCGGACAGCCAGCAATGCTCTTGCGCTGGAGTTGGGACGCGCGATTGCGAACCCTGACGTGGCAGCGACTGCAGTTAGCCCGTCCGGAGCCCTAGTGCTCTGTCAAACCCAAGATTTAGGGGTGGCGATCTCTGGAAACTCCTTTTGACAGGGGTTCGAGAGGATGAGAACCCTAAAAGTTTTTCTTGATGCAGCACTAGGCAGATAGGGCACGGCGACGGCATCCCGTAGGATCGAGACAGATTCGTTGTCAGTGACGCCGTGACTTCCATCCAGCCGCCTGCGACCGACACTGCCAGTGCCTGGCACGCGCTTTCCGCCCAAGATACCTGCTTTTGCCTCAACAGCAACTCATGCACTGGACTGGCTGCAGAGGAAGTCGCACGTCGGTCCCGCATTTACGGACCCAACCGCCTCGAAGAAAAACGGCTCAGAACTAAATGGGCGATTTGCTTCGAGCAGTTCAAAAACGTCATGTTGGTGTTGCTGATCGTCGTGGCGATCGCCTCCGGCATTCTGGATGCCGTGGAAATGCGGGCGGGGACCTTCGATGGCGTGCCCTTCAAAGACACGGTTGCGATCCTGACTATCGTCATCCTCAACGGCCTCCTCGGTTACCTACAAGAGAGCCGCGCGGAAAAAGCTTTGGCTGCACTGCGGCAACTATCCGCACCCAAAGTGCGGGTGCTGCGCGATAACAAAACCGCAGAACTCGATGCCGCAGAGTTAGTCCCGGGTGACATCGTCTGGCTGGAAGCCGGCACGCAACTGGCGGCCGACGCTCGCCTGCTCGTGGCGGCACACTTGCAGGTGCGCGAATCGGCACTCACGGGCGAGGCGACGCCCGTTCTTAAATCCGCCACCGCCGTCCTCGACGAAGATGCCGCGCTTGGCGATCGCATCAACCTCGTGTTCGCCGGGA
This sequence comes from Rubidibacter lacunae KORDI 51-2, assembly GCF_000473895.1. Lineage (NCBI taxonomy): Bacteria > Bacillati > Cyanobacteriota > Cyanophyceae > Chroococcales > Aphanothecaceae > Rubidibacter > Rubidibacter lacunae. The sequence continues at coordinate 147,280 of NZ_ASSJ01000081.1, forward strand.
CGGAAGTGCTGCAAGGGCGGGGTCAGGCGATCGTTATCAATACCGGCAAGCACACGGAACTCGGCCGCATTGCCGAACTGCTGGAGTCGGTAGAAACAGCACAAACGCCGCTGCAGCGGCGCATGACGCAGTTGGGCAATGCGTTGGTGGTCGGGTCGATGTTACTGGTGGCGCTGACGATCGGCATCGGCGTATTGCGGACGGGGTGGGGACGCTTGCTGGAGCTGATTGAAGTGTCTTTGAGTATGGCGGTTGCCGTCGTGCCAGAAGGGCTGCCCGCTGCCATCACGGTGACGCTGGCGATCGGAACGCAGCGGATGGTCCGTCGCAAAGCCCTGATTCGCCGCCTACCGGCCGTGGAAACCCTGGGTTCGGTCAATACAATTTGCTCCGACAAAACCGGCACGCTGACCCAAAACAAGATGGTCGTCCAAGAAGTGGCGATCGCGTGCGGAGCCTTCCACGTCACGGGTGAGGGCTATGCACCTTCGGGGAAGTTCGTACTCGGTGAGGAGGCGATCGCGCCGGCCCAATACCCGGACCTGCAGGCGCTGCTGGTGGCAGGCGTACTCTGCAACGACGCTACGCTGCAGTTCTCCGGTGCCCAAGACGATCGTGCCCCCGACACCAGCGGCGAACGCGGTGAGTGGCAAGTGTTTGGCGATCCGACTGAAGGGGCGTTGCTGGTGCTGGGAGCGAAGGCTGGCTTCGCTAATCCCACTCTCGACGGGCGCTACCAACGCCTCTCCGAATTTCCCTTCGACTCGGAACGCAAGCGCATGAGCGCAATCTGCCGCGCGACCGATGCCGACGTACCGAGATCGGAGCAAGCCTTGGTCCTCTTTGCCAAAGGGTCGCCGGAGAGTCTGCTGGCTCGCTGCACGGTCTATCAGGCGGGTGAGGACGCGATTGCTCTGGACGAACGGGAACGCGATCGCATCCTGGCAGCCAATGCGGACATGGCCGATCGCGGGCTGCGGGTACTGGGCTTTGCTTACAAGCCATTAGATGTGGAACCGGCCGATGCAGATGCGGCTGAAACCGATTTGGTGTGGTTGGGGTTAGCCGGGATGATGGATGCCGCCCGACCGGAAGCGCGCCCGGCCGTGGACAGGTGTATTGCTGCCGGCATCCGGCCGGTCATGATCACGGGAGACCACCCGCTGACCGCGCACGCGATCGCTCAGCAGTTGGGCATCGCGCGGCCGGGCGACCAGGTGTTGACCGGTCCCGAATTGGCCAAAATGTCCGATGGCGATCTCAAAGCTGCCGTCGATCGCACCAGCGTCTACGCCCGCGTCTCGCCCGAACACAAACTCCGGATTGTGGAAGCATTGCAGCAGCGTGGGTGCTTCGTAGCCATGACCGGCGATGGCGTCAACGACGCACCAGCCCTCAAGCGTGCCGACATCGGGATTGCGATGGGAATTACCGGCACCGATGTCAGTAAAGAAGCCAGCGACATGGTGTTGCTCGACGACAACTTTGCCACGATCGTCGCCGCCACTGAAGAAGGCCGCGTCGTCTACGACAATATCCGTCGCTTCATTAAATACATTCTTGGCAGTAATGTCGGCGAGGTACTGACGATCGCCGCGGCCCCCCTCATCGGCCTCGGGGACGTCCCGCTCGTCCCGTTGCAGATCCTGTGGATGAATCTCGTCACCGACGGGTTGCCGGCTCTGGCACTGGCCGTCGAGCCGGCAAACCCGGACATTATGAAGCGATCGCCGTTCGACCCCGGGGAAAGCATTTTCGCGCGCGGGCTGGGCTGGTACATCATCCGCGTTGGCATTGTTTTTGCCCTGTTTACAATCGTTTTGATGAGCTGGTCCTACGGGCAGGCGCAAGGCTCGGCAAACCCCGAGAGTTGGAAAACTATGGTGTTCACAACCCTCTGCATTGCGCAGATGGGACACGCGATTGCAGTGCGATCGGACAAGCCTGCGTTCGAAATGAATCCGTTCTCCAATCCCTACCTACTGGCGGCAGTGTCGATCACGACCGTGTTGCAATTGATGTTGGTTTACGTGCCACCGCTTCAGGCATTCTTCGGCACACATCGGCTGAGCCTAGTCCAGCTCGGGATTTGTCTCGGCTTCAGCACGCTCGTGTTCGTATGGGTCGAACTAGAAAAGCTGTTCCTGCGCTGGTGGCGATCGCGCCGTCGCCTTCGAGCGTAAACCTACACGTCGGTTGCGGATAGCAACAACAAGGAGTGGGCTGCAACCAAAAGCACCTGCCCGAAATCAGGACGAAAACCCCATCTCGGGCAGGTACGACATTTGAGTTAGTTCGAACTCGAGCGTTACTTGATGAACAGCATTTCCTGATAAGTTGGCAGCGGCCAGAAACTGTCAGCTACTTCACCTTCAAGTGCATCGACGTAGCTGCGAACCGTATCCATCAGCGGACGGATCGTTGTCGCGCAGTGCTGCATGTGAGCTTCCGTGCTCTGGAAATCGTGCTTGGTTAGAGCGGTACTCAACTTATCCGTTGCCTCAACCATAGACTTCGTTAAGTCGGCAACTTTCTGAGCACTCTCTTTTTCGAAGTGGATGCCCAACCCCGCCAAAGACGTGATGGTAGAAGACAGCTGCGACAGATACTCGACGGCTGCCGGGTAAATCATGGTCTTGGCCATGTCCATCGCCAGCTTGGCTTCCACCTCGATGGAAAGAATATATTGCTCGGCGTAAACCTCGAAACGACTTTCTAGCTCGACTGGCGTGAGCACTCCGGTCTTCTGGAACAAGTCTTCGATGTATTCTTCCTTCAGCGTCGGCAATGCATCGGCAGAGGTGGGCAGGTTTGCTAAGCCGCGCTCTTCAACTGCCATCTTGTGCCACTCTTCGGAATAGCCATTGCCCCCGAAGATCACAACACCGTGCTCTTCCATGATTTCCTTGAGCACCGTGAGAATCGCCGTATTGAGTTCGAGACCCTTAGACAATTCGGATTCCAACCGGTTGCCGACCCACTCCAAAGAGTCCGCCAGCATAGTATTCAATACGATCAACGGACCCGATACCGACTGGCTCGAGCCGACAGCCCGGAACTCAAAGCGGTTGCCGGTAAATGCGAAAGGCGACGTCCGGTTGCGATCGCCGGCATCTTTAGTGAGGTGCGGCAACACGTCAACCCCCAGGTCCATCACGCCTTTCTGCGTCGACTCGGTAACCGTCCCGGTTTTAATTTGCTCGAAGACTTCTTCGAGCTGCGATCCCAAGTAAACCGACATGATGGCAGGCGGTGCCTCGTTTGCTCCCAGTCTGTGATCGTTGCTGGACGTGGCGATCGCCGCCCGCATGAGCGGTCCGTACTTGTGAACGCCGCGAATGACTGCACCGCAGAAAACGAGGAATTGAGCGTTCTCGTGGGGAGAGTCACCTGGGTCGAGCAAGTTTCCTTGGGTCGAATTACCCACAGACCAGTTGACATGTTTCCCGGAACCGTTGATGCCGGCAAAGGGTTTTTCGTGCAGCAAGCAAGTCAGCCCGTGCTTCTTTGCCGTGTGCTTGAGAACCGTCATGATGGTTTGCTGGTGATCGCTAGCCACATTCGCCGCTTCAAAGTGAGGGGCGATTTCAAATTGACCGGGCGCGACCTCGTTGTGTCTGGTTTTGGCAGGTATCCCCAGCTTGTAAAGGGTTGTCTCTACGTCCTGCATGAAGACTTGAATCCGCTCGGGAATCGCACCAAAGTAATGGTCGTCAAATTCTTGACCTTTAGCCGGTGGTTTGCCAAATAGCGTTCGCCCGGCCAAGAGCAGATCGGGACGCTGGTTGGCAAAATTGGCATCTACCAAAAAGTATTCTTGCTCGGCTCCGCAGCTAGAGTTTACGTGGGCAATATCCTTATGACCCAAAAGTCCCAAGACCTTATTGGCAGCCTTGTCCATCGCGGCAATAGAGCGCAGGAGCGGCACCTTTTTGCCCAATGCTTCACCCGTCCAAGACACGAAAACAGTGGGAATGCATAACGTCGACCCATTGTCCGTTTCCATGATGTAGGCAGGACTAGTTACATCCCATGCCGTGTATCCCCGGGCTTCGAAGGTGTCTCGAATACCGCCATTAGGGAAGGAAGAACCGTCCGGCTCGCCCTGCACCAGCACTTTGCCGGAGAACTCCGAGGTGACATTGCCGTTTCCCTGCACGGAGATGAAACCATCGTGCTTCTCAGCCGTCAGGTTCGTCATGGGATAAAACACGTGAGCGTAGTAAAGTGCCCCTTTGGCCATTGCCCAGTCTCTCATAGCGGTGGCAACGGCATCGGCGACAGAAAGATCGAGCTTCTCGCCGGTGAGAATGGTTTTCTTGATCGACTTGAAGACAGCCTTGGGCAGACTGGCCTGCATTTTGTCGAGATTAAAGACGTTCTCCGCCCAGATATCTTTCAAGCGCTCTGGGGGCTTAGGAGGCTTTGAATCGCGGTTGACAATCTGACGAATTGCTTGAACGCGAGCCATATTTCCACTCATGATCTTTCCTCAATCTCGATCGTTCTAATGATGTGCAAGTCCAATTCTCAAAACAGATGGCGGAGGGACCGAAACCCTGACATCCGCTCTAACCCGAGATGCAACAAACTGCGGTGACGATCTCGCTCCAGACTCGCCTGAGGCAAAATGTTTCGAAACCGTTAGAGACAGAAATGTAGACAATAAAAAATGGCCGCTGCCCTATAGAAAAGAGGACTCGACCTATACAAACCTCATTTGTCGGGCATGGAATTCGTGCGCGTAAATCTGCAATACTCCAAAGGAATAATTTAAGATTGGGAACCTGGGTATAAATGTTTATCCCATGCATGAGGTGGCTCTGTTGTAGTGAAAGTTACAGAACACTGCTGCGATCGCGGCTGAGAAAAGCGATCGATGCTAGGGCTTGTCAACTAGGCAGGTGTAGGACGTTTTCCTCATGCTGCACGAGCAAGTGGTGCAGCTCGCGAAATCAGGACATTCATCAAAACCAGGGTGTGCAGTTCGTTATGTCTGAGCATTGCGGTGCTTAGCGACACCAGACGGGAAAGCCTTACATCCGGAATGTCATCGATTATCTGCAATTGCTGTGAGCATCGCGCTAGGTGCTAGGGGGTAGATCGAACGTAGTAGAGTTCAACTGGCAACCCTATGGGCGCGATCGCCGTCGGCATTCAGTAGCATGAGACCTGGACAGCGCGGGTGACCCCATGACCTTTATTGACTCCAAAGGGCGGCTTTTCGGCAAACTCAGCATCATCGACGTCTGCGCGATCGTCGCGATCGCCCTCGTGGTCTTCGGCATCTTCTTCTTCCCCAGTACGACTGGCTCGGTAGCCCAATTGAGCGGTACGCAGCCCATTGAAGTTGACGTAATGATTCAAGGCTTGAGCGTGCGCGACCCCGACGCTCTGTTAAAGGAATTGCAGGCTGCCGACTCTACCGACATCATCATCCGCAAGCAGCCCTACGGTCGCGTGGATCTTATCTCCGTAGAACTCGTACCGAGCACTGTTTACGTGCCACTCCCTGACGGCAGTGTTGTTGCCAAACCCGACCCGCGCCCGAAAGAGCAGTTCAGCACGACATGGCTGGTGACGATCGGCGGCGAGGCACAGGTCACCCAAAGCGGTTTTGTTCTCGGGAATAACAAAGTGAAGATCGGGACGCCCGTGGAGCTTGAAGGACGAGACTACAACTTCCGGGGCAGTATTATTGCGGTGCGCTCACTGGTGGCGTAACGACCGACAACTCCTTAAGGAAACGGCCGACGAGCGCGATCGCCACACCGGGCACCTCGAGCTGCGGCGTCAGACCGACCTCGGGTAACTCGATGAACGAGCGGATGTATTGGGGGTTGAGCGCGGCGAGGCGTTTGCCAATTTCCGGTCCCGTGAACTGCGATTCGCGTCCCCAGATAATCGCGGTTGGGATCTGGACCTGTCCGATGTATCGTGCCAAGTCGAAGCTGAGATCGCCGCGCACGAATGACAGTGCTGCATATTCGGCATTGGGTTGCTGTGCCGAAGCCAGGTAGGCCATAACGATTTCTTCATAGACTCGCTCGGGATTGGCAAACTGCCGAGTTTCTAGGAAGTTGCGAATACCACCAGCTGTTGCAACGCCGGCGTTATAGATGACGCGGTCGAGCACGGGCGTGCTGACGAGCTGGGCGAAGAAGTTGCGCGAGTAGTCTCGGCCGAAGTCGGATAAGCCGGCAGGCGCTGTCAAAATCAACAGCTTGAAGAGTTCCGGCCGCGCGATCGCCGCCCGCGCGACGATCGCAGCGGTCAGCGAAGATGCGACGACGGCAGTGGGCGTATCGCAAACTTGCTCGAGGAATTCGACGATCGTGGTGATGTAATCGTCTGGGGAGTAGTTGCGTTCGGGATGGTGCGATCGCCCCCACCCGATTAAGTCGGGAGCAATGACGCGGTATTCGTCGGCAAATGCGGGATAGACTTTCGACCACTCGTAGGCGGAAGAGCCGCCACCGAAACCATGGAGAAACGCCAGCGTCGGGCGACCGTCAGCCCCTTCCGTATCGCCTCCCACCATCCATGGAGCAGCGAATGTGGGGGTGTAGTACACCATACTGCCAAGGGACGTAGTGATGGATAGGCGTTCGACGCCGGGCAGCTCGATCAAGATCGGTTCCTCCAATGGGCGCTGCTTCGATCCTCGGCGATTTTTGGCCGTCTGCCAAGGTATTAGTCACATCGCCGCGTCATCAAATCGATTTGCCCGCCCGATCTCAGCACGTTGGCGGCTTGATAGAGCAGTGCTTGGAATCTATTCGTTAGCGAGCGTCGAGGTTATTCCGATAGCGATCGAAATATTGGCAAGTTCGAGTGGGATTAGCAGAAATCCGTAATATCTCGAAAGAAGTATGGCGAGATCTTTGTCAGGTTTCGATCTTGCCCCGAGACTCTCCGACGCGAGTTCGAAAGTGAGCGAGATAGCAAGATCCCTACTAAAAATGGTTTTTCGGGATCGCAATGCGATCGCTTTTTCTCAATCGCTTTTTCTCAATAGTTTCTACCTTTTGCGAAATTCAGTCCGTATTCTCAACTAAAGAGTTTGCTGCGACTCAACTACGACTACCTTGATATTCGAACGCTTCGCTGCAGAGGTTGCAGCAGTCGGTTCCATCGGACTTACATCTCAGAGCAGTTTTTACGATTCGGAAACCAATGAACACTTCAAATAATTGCCTGAGAGCGCGTGCAGGCGGTCGCCCTCAACAGTTGCGATTGTTGCTAGTAGCCTCGGTTGAGTGATGCGGTAGGACTCGTTTCATTGCCAGGCTTTTCCTATAGGCTTCGTTAGTTATCGTATCGGGTTAACAAATATCCCATTGAGGTCGATCTGCTCGTCCACCATTGACTCAGTTGAGGCTTGAGATTCTCGTCTTCGTTACCCAAGCGCAGCGCTTAACAATTCGTACTAAAATATGTGCCCCGCCCTGCTAATTGCCGCGTTAGCATCAGGGATGCGACGTATGGGGGAGGGCAAAGCAATGGTGGCAGCAACAACCGGAATCGAGCGAGCGGGTATCGACATGGGCGGTGTCGCCGCCCTGACAGCAGCCGATGTTTCCGAGCTGGCCAGTCGATTGGATCGCGACGATTACAACAATCCCTTCGAGGCACTCGACGACTGGCATCTGCTGCGCGCGATCGCGTTTCAGCGTCCGGAACTCGTCGATCCTTACGCATATCTTCTCGACTTCTGCAACTACGACGAGGTCTGATCGAGCGTGTTGACCGGCCGGCGAGTACTGGTCGCAATCGGCGGAGGTATCGCAGCGTATAAGGCATGCGAGTTGGTTTCCTCCCTTTACCAAACTGGAGCCGAGGTGCGTGTCATCATGACAGCAGCCGCCCAGGAGTTTATCGCGCCTCTAGCAATTTCTACCCTCAGCCGCCACCATGCCTACACCGATGCGGATTTTTGGCAGCCGCATCCACGTCCGCTGCACATCGAGTTGGGCGAATGGGCCGAGGCGATCGCAATCGCGCCATTGACAGCAAACACGCTGGGTAAGCTAGCGCACGGTCTGGCCGATAATTTATTGACAAATACAATCCTGGCGGCCGATTGCCCGCTGTTGCTAGCTCCGGCAGCTAATACGCAGATGTGGCAGCAACCGCGCGTGCAGCGCAATTGGCAAATGCTTCTGCAGGAGCCGCGCGTGTGCGCGATCGGTCCGGGCGCGGGGTTGCTAGCCTGCGATCGCGTCGGGCCAGGACGGATGGCAGAGCCGGCAGCGATTCTGTTGGCGTTGCGATCGCTGTTGCATACAGACGGACGGATGGATTTGGCGGGCAAGCGCGTGTTGGTCAATGCGGGAGGAACTCGGGAGTTTCTGGACGCGGTTCGGTTTCTGGGCAACCCGTCGACCGGCAAGATGGGACTGTCACTAGCATTGGCGGCTGCCCATCGTGGCGCAGAGGTGACGTTGGTGTTAGGTCCGAGCGAACTCCACGTACCGCAGGTACCACCCCTGCAGCTTGAGCGCGTGACAACAGCTGCTGAGATGCATGCCGCCATGTTAAAAGCATTTCCCGTGGCAGACTGGACGTTTCTGTCAGCGGCAGTGGCAGACGTGCAACCGGCAACGCGCGCAACAGAGAAATTGCCGAAAGACCGACTGCCATCAGTACTGGAGTTGGTCCCCGTCCCCGACATTGCCGCCGACCTCGGACGGACCAAGCACGCGCATCAACGACTGATCGGTTTTGCCGCCCAAACTGGCGATCCAGTGCCGCCGGCGCTCGGGAAGTTGAAGCGCAAGCATCTCGACGGTATTGTTGCCAACCCAGTCGATCGCCCGGATGCAGGGTTTGCTAGCGACACGAATTGCGCCGTTCTCATTGCTCGCGACGGGACGCAGCGCACGCTACCGACAGCGGATAAGTTCGACCTGGCCCACTCCATTCTCGATTGGGCTCGAGATTTACCGGTGTAAGCACCATCTTTTCCTGCTCGGTACCGGTCCCAGGCAGACCGATCCCAAATCTTCCAGAACACCGTCCAAACTACCTTGAAGATAGTCTTGTTTTGGAAGACGAGTTTGGAGAACGAGGCAATCAGTTACGGTAAGCGTTGTCCAGAATTCTATATGACCCATTTCTGCAACTCTCGTTCGAGCGAGCAAGATAACAAAGGGGGCGCATGCGGGGGCTGGAGTCAGCAGTCCTGGGATAGAGGCGCGATCGCGCTGCCCCTGCAGTCGATTGCCTTGAGGATGATGGAGTTTTCTTCGAAATACGATCGGCCGAAGTAACCCAGACTATCGATATCATGGCTGAGTCCGCGCACGATCGACTCGTCTTTTTTACTCGGCGTATAGTCTTGGCGGTTCCCATCACCGATGATTGCCTCGGTGAAGTCGTCGAACGTTCCCGAGTCTTCTCCAGGACCGTATAGCTCCAGCGTCCGGTCGGGCTGGCCCGATCGCCCTTGACCCTATCGCAATACGCTCCTTGCTGTTGCGGGAGTCCAAAGTGCAGCCAGTTCTTCGGCAGCGATCTGTTCTGCAGGCGTAATTCTCTCTCCTATAGACGCGATACATGCTCTTAGGAAAGACAAACGCGCAGAGACTCTGAGCTAACCGTGCCGAGCAATGAGCTGCTCGCCGACGCGCAGGGCATTGGCAATAACTGTCAAGGCAGGACTGACCCCCGAGCAGGATGGAAAAAAGCTGCTATCGACGACATAGAGGTTGTCGAGTTCGTGGGTGCGGCAATCGAGATCGAGGACGGAATGCGCTGGATCGGACCCGAAGCGGCACGTCCCGCACTGGTGGGCCACCACTTGAATCGGTGCTTCCGCACGTGGATGAACCTTTGCCGACTTAAGTCCTTTGACGGTTTTCTCAATCGCCTGCAGCACCTCGATCCACCGGAAGACGAGACGATCGTGGGCCTCGGCGTTGTTGGGAACAAACTCGATCCGCAGTTTGCCTTTATCGCCCCAGCGGACGCGGTTGTTCGGATCGGGCAAGACCTCGGTCTGAACCCACCAGCCGATCGATCGCATCGCCAATTGTTTGAGTCCGAAGCCGGGCATGAGCTTGGCAGCAACCGACAGGAGCGGGGGTGCCTCGGCGAAGATCGTGTCCTGCAGCAGCCCGCCAGTGTTCTGAATGTGACCGAGTGGATAGTTGAAGTTGCTGTCTCCCCAATAGAAGTCGTTCATGCAGACGCTACGTCGGAATACTCCGGAGTTCGCCTCGGTGCTGAGCTGCACGATCGACGTCATCTGGTGTTTCATCAAGTTGCGCCCGACGAGGTCGGAGCCGTTGGCCAGACCGTTGGGGTGCTTCTCATTTGCCGACTTCAACAGCAAGGCAGCAGAATTGATCGCGCCGCACGCCAATACGACGATATCGCCTGTATATAAATACGAGCTCTTGCCGACTTGGGCTTCGACGGCCTTGACCTCGCGTCCTGAAGCATTGGTGTGCAGGCAGGTTACCTTTGCTGAAGTCAAGAGCGTGACGTTCTCGCGCTCCCGAATCGGCTCGATGCCAAAGACCTCGGAGTCGCCAGTCGGATCGTCGTCGCGGCGGGTGAGACTCAGGGGAATGGGCCTGGGATGCAATCCGCGGGCGGCGATCGCTTCAACCACTGGCTTGACCGCGTCGGCATGCTCGATGCCGGGGTAAGGATAGTCCTCACTGTGAGGAGGTTCGGTGGGGTCGCCGTCGGCATTGCCGTGAACCATGTAGAGCTGTTCTGCGGCGGTGTAATAGGGCTCGAAGTCTGCGTATTGCAGCTCCCACTCTGGAGACATCCCCTCTTGGTGCGCGACGGCCGTAAAGTCGCGCTCGCGCATGCGCATCAAAGAGGCGCCGTAGATTTTAGTGTTCCCACCAACGGCATAGTTGGTTTGCGGTAAAAACGGCTCCCCATCGCCGTCATACCATTGCTCGGGTGCGTGGTATCGCTCGCGCTTGAACACGTCGACGCTAGCGACGTTTTGCTCGTCGAGGGCCATAGCACCGCCCCGTTCGAGGATCAAAATTTGCTTGCCGGCTTCGGCCAGCTTGCGGGCAAGTGTGCCCCCGCCCGCTCCCGTGCCGACGATGATGAAGTCGTAGTGGCGATCGTCGATAATCATGCTGCTATTGCCACAGGTAAATGAGCGCGAATAAGACAATCCAAATAACGTCGACGAAGTGCCAGAACAGCGACGTTGACGCTACGCCGTGTTCGCCGCCAGCGTAGTTGTTGGGAATAAACGATCGCCCCAGCATGACGCCTTGCATGACAATGCCCGCGAGCACGTGCAGCCCGTGAAAGCCGGTCAGCAGATAAAACGTCCCGCCGAACGTGCCGGCTGTAAAGCCGAAGGGCAAACTCAACCATTCCATCGCCTGCGCGTACAAGAACGTGCTACCCATCACCATCGTCAGCAACCAGAAGCTCCGGAAGCCCCACAGGTTCTCGCGGTGCAGGTAGCGCTCGGCGATGGTGATAACGAAGCTGCTGGAGACCAGAATCGCGGTGGCGATCGCCGGACTGCGGACTTCCAAGCCTTCGACACCCGGCGGCAGCCAGTCAGTTGCCGAGGTTTTGAAAACAATGTAACCGACGAAGAAACTCAGGAAAATCACCGTTTCCGACAGCAGGAATACGACGAAGCCGAACATGCGATGGTCTTCTGCGTCGTGGTGCGCGCTGGGAGCGATCGCGGTTGTTGCGTCGATGTTTGTCGTGCTCACTGGCTTACTCCGCAGCTTTACTTTCGGCAAGTTCGACCAGCGGTTCGTTCGAACCATAGCCGTAGGGACCCGAGACGACAACGGGAATCTCTGCGAAGTTCTCGTGCGGCGGTGGCGACGAGACCAGCCACTCCAGCCCGATCGCGCGCCAGGGATTGTTGGGTGCCTTCTTGCCCTGCACCCACGAGCTGAGGATGTTGAGGATGAAAGGTAAGGTTGAAAGTCCCAAAATGAAACCGCCGATGCTAGCAATGACGTTCCAGAAGGCGAACTCGGGATCGTAGGACGCGACGCGACGTGGCATTCCCTGCAAACCCAGCGGGTGCATGGGGAAGAAATTGAGATTGGCCCCGATGAAGGTGAGGGCAAAATGCAGCTTGCCCAAGCCTTCGTAGTACATGTGTCCGGTCATCTTGGGGAACCAGTGGTAAATCGCAGCGTATGCGCCCATGACCGCCGCACCGTAGATCACGTAGTGGAAGTGCCCGACCACGAAGTAAGTGTTGTTGACGTGGATGTCGAAAGGAGCCGATGCGAGCATGATGCCCGTGACGCCTGCGAACAGGAACATCACCAGTCCGCCAAGAGCAAACAGCATTGGTGTCGTGAGCTGGATTTTGCCGCCCCATACGGTGGCGACCCAGGCAAAGACCTTCACCCCCGTCGGCACCGAAATCAGCATTGTCGAGAACATGAACAACATGCGCATCCAGTCCGGTGTGCCGCTGGCGAACATGTGGTGTACCCAGACAACGCCGCTGAGACCGGTGATGACTAAGGAAGAGACGGCAACGAAGGGATACCCGAACAGCGGTTTGCGAGCGTGGACGGGGAATACCTCGGAAAACACGCCGAAGATCGGCAAGATAATCACGTACACGGCCGGGTGCGAGTAGAACCAGAAGAAGTGCTGGTACAGGACCGGATCGCCGCCGCCAGCTGGGTTGAAGAAACTCGTCCCGACCGCAAGATCGAACAGCAACATGACCGCGCCGGCCGTCAATGCTGGCAGCCCAAAGAGCTGAATGATCTGGGCGCTCATCACCGCCCAGACGAACACCGGCATCCGAAACCAGCCTAGTCCCAGGGCGCGCATGCGGACTATCGTGGTCACGATGTTCACTGCACCCAAAATCGAAGAGATGCCCGATAGCGCTACCGCCACCAGCCAAAGCAACTGGCCGTTAATCAAATTTCCCGTGGGATTTTGCAAGCTGACCGGCGGATACGCCCACCATCCCGACTGCGACGGTCCACCCGGCACCAAAAAACTCGCCATCAAGATAACGCCAAACACCGGCACCATCCAGAAAGCGACGGCGTTGAGCTTGGGGAACGCCATGTCCCGCGCCCCGATCATGAGCGGTACCAGGTAGTTCGCCAAGCCATTGAGGAACGGGAACGTCCACATGAACAGCATGATCGTGCCGTGCATCGTAAACAAGCCGTTGTAGACCGTGCGATCGACGAGGTCGGCTGCGGGGGTGATCAGCTCCCCGCGCATGACCATCGCCAGCAAGCCGCCGATTAAGAAAAAGAAGAACGCCGTGACGATGTATTGAATGCCGATGACCTTGTGGTCGGTGCTGAACGTGAAGAAACGCTTCCAGTTATCGGGCGCGCCGGGGTGGGGCTGCTCGGTCTTCGGGAGCGCGGTTAGGGTGGCATCACTCATGGGAATCGCTTTCCGAGCTGGAGTAATTAGCAAGGGGAGCTGCGGCCGGGACAATCCTCGACCAGCCCAAGCTCATGGGCTTTTCAATCGCGGCTTTGAATTCTTGATAGGCGACGTTTTCGGCTGGGGTCAGCGGTTGCGCTGCGGCCGCTGCCAGCCACTGTTGGTAAGACTTTAAGGATTCGACGACGACGTGGGTTTGGTTGGTAGCAAAGTAGGTACCGCTGTACTCCGAGTCGCGCAGTCGATAGCGTCCCTCGCGAATGGGCGTGAACTCGAAGGCGATCGCCCGGCCGGGAATGATGTCTTGTTTGACGCGAAAGGCCGGGACGTAGAAGCCGTGGAGCACGTCTTCAGAGGTGAGCTGCAGTTGCGCGCGCTGGTTTACAGGCAGGTGCAGCTCGGTGCTTGTTACGTCGCGATCGGGGTAGTAGAACTCCCAAGCCCACTGGCGCGATCGCACCTCAATGGGAGCGCTTGCCTCCGGACTAGCTCCGATTTCGTTCGCCATAGCAGTCGGCATCCCGACGTGCAGGCTGCCGCCCGATCCAAGGATGCTCATGCGGTTGTAGGTCTGGTAGCTGTAGGTGCCGATCCAAACCACGAGTACCAGGGGAATTGCCGTCCAGACAATTTCCAGCTTGAGGTTGCCTTCCAATGCCGGTCCGTCGCTGATGTCGTAGCGGCTGGCACGCTGGAACAGCACCGAGTACAGCAGGGTTCCCGTTACGCCCAGTACGATGAAGCTCGCGATCGCAACCATGAAGCTGAACAGGTTATCGACCAGGATTGCTTCGGCAGAGGCTTGCACGGGCATCCAAGAGTAAGACTGCTGCCCGATCCAGTAGCTGACTAGGGCGAGCCCAGAAGCGAGCGCGATTAAGGTAAAGAGCGTGCGTCGTGTCATGACCTGAGTTTGGTTTCGACCTTTATTTCGACAGGGCTCTATTTATTCGATAGCGCTCCTAGTGAAGCATTGAGGTCGCCACCAGCATGCAGGATGCGAGCGGCATCGACATGTACGCCGAAGTCTGCGCCCAAGTGCGCGCCGAGGGTGCCGTGGACGAACATGATGGCAAAGATGCTCAAACCCGCCGCCAGGTATGACCATTGCACTTGTCGCGAACGGTCTTGTCGCCACACGTAGCGTTGGAAGCCTCTCCAGACTGTCATGCCGACGATTAGTGCCAGTAACAATACCCCCCCAAGGGCGTGCCAGACCATAGTATCCCTAGCATTCAATCCCCAGGGGCTGAGTTTGTCTGGGTCTGGTTCGGCGAGCAGCATTTCATAGAAACCGGCGGATACCGTAAAAAAGGTAACGATCGCGGCGGCGACCAGATTGTACCAACCGACGTCAAAGAAGTTGGAACGGGTGGCGGGAATGGCGAAGAATTTCAGGAGTGGTTTTTCAAAGGGCAGCAGCACGCCTACGATGTCGAAGGCGATCGCGATGATGAACAACCCTAAGGTGAGGTGAACGAGGTTGGGATGGATCGGCAACTGGTATGGCAAGCCATTGGTACCGACTGCTGCCAGGAATGCGTTCATTACAAGATCCCCTGTCGTGTAGCTTCGACAACTGACTCGGAGTGCAACCCATAGATCCACACCAATTTGTCGCCGAGGTATATCTGAAAGCAAACGATTGCGGTCAGCACTAAACCCGCACCGAGGTAAGAGGTCGGCAAGGTGTCGGGGGTGCGCAGGCGAATCACGTAACGCCAGCCGGTGATCGTAGCGATAATGCCCGAGAGCGCCCAGCCGATAATGGTGTGGGTATTGAGGTCGCTGACGGCAGCAATATAGGGATTGGCTAGACCGGCTTCGATCTGTCCGAAGACGATCGCGATGAAGATCGACACGGTAGCAATGGTCATGTTCCACCAGCTCACTTCAAACAAGCGCGAGTTTTTGGTGAAGTAGCCGATGATGTCGCAGAGGACTGCAAACAACACCATCGCAATCACGAAGTGCACCACGATTGGGTGAATTGTATCGGGGTAGGGGAGATTGTGATTGTTAAGTGGTGGCAGATAATTTTCCATGATTATCGGTCTTAATTAACTTGGATTCATGAAAGGTTTCAGCCATGTTGTTTCTGACGTTAAGGGATAGCCCAGTTGCATTACAAATATTGCGCGAACCCACTTGTGCTCGAGCTTAGTGGCACGTTCGCAGTCAGCTGGTGTCGACATCCAGGGCTCGTACGTATCGAAGAATGCATTTCTCGCTAAAGCTTTAACTTCGCTTCAGTTCCGGCGACTTCAACTAAATTTCTTAAGGATTTGTGGACGCACACAACGAATCATCCACAGCCTAGCACGCGGTTTCAGATCGTGCTAGGAAGTCGAATCCCTTGCCGTATTTAACTTAAAGGCACCTCGAAAATAGGGTGCGTCTGCGAGGAAAGAGCTTTCAGAGAAGGTGGTCGGATGGGACAAAAGGGCTTTTGGGATTGGGAGCAATAGGGGTGTCAAGTATTTTTGTGTAAGCAAGTAGACCTCAGTTGGTGAAGCACTCGGGATGCTCGATGGCAAATCGCGCTAGCGCCACCTTCCAGTTCGCCAGTGGCATCGTCCATTCCTCGGAAATCTTCTCCGGCGCTAGCCTATGTTATTCACGAATAATTTGATGAAGCCTCAAACCCTTGCCCTGACTAGGCTCTAATGAAGTGTATAGAAACGCACTGTCATTGAGCGAAAAAGTCTGCAAGCCTCGCAAGGCAAAAGGTTTAGGGTCTCCGCATAAGAGTTAATGAATAAGGCTATGCTGACCTTAGGGCACGAGGACGGGCGTGAATTCGCTGCGACGGTCGCGCGGAATCTGCAGCTCGAGGTTGCCTTGGTTGCTGTGGGCGGTTTGGCGCGAGTTGCCGTTGCAACTGTTGGGCGGCGCTTCGGGGTCGGCAGCCTGCTGCTGGAGGTGGTAGGTCAATTCGCCTTGGAGGGCGTGCTCGACCAAGCGGGTGATGAGCTGTTTGAGCAGCCCATTCTCGCCGAGGATTTGCTCGGGATAGGAGTATTGCTGCCGGAGTTGGTTGAGGAGCTGGCCGGCTTAGGATGGGTCTGACTTGCGTCGGGGAATGGGTTGCGGTCTTCTAATGGGTTATCTTTCTGACCGCTTACAAAAAAACTTTACAGGCTCGGATGTGGAGATCTTTCTCCGGAGTTAAGCATGGTCTGCGACCATGTTTGTGGTACATTTGAACTATAGTAGACAGAGTGGTCGGCTCTAATTATTCTGCAAGTGCAGCGCTTTCGTTTGGCGGCAGAGCGATCGCCGCCGTCTGTCTTTGTCGAGTTCGCTAATGTCACACTGAGGAACCACAATGGGGATTCGAGAACGATACGAGCACGGTGTATTCTGCTGGGTCGATCTGGCAACCTCAGATCCAGACGCAGCCAAACCGTTCTATAACCAATTGTTCGGTTGGGAGTTTCAGGACATTCCTGTCGAGAACGCACCGCCCTATGCCATGGCATTTAAGGGAGAGCGACGAGTTGCAGCTCTGTTCCTCATGCCTGAGGAAATGAAGGACCAAAATGTTTCCCCCCACTGGCAGAGCTACATCAACGTTGAAGATCTAGACGCAGCCTTACAGCGCTGGCAAAGTGAGGGCGGTACGGTTTTAGTGCCTGCTTGCACGATCCTTGACTCCGGCCGCAAGGCCGTTGTTAGAGACCCGACTGGTGCGGTCGTCCATCTATGGCAGGCACAAGAACATATCGGCGCGGGTGTCGTTAACGAGGTCAATACTTATTGCTGGCCCGAGTTGCAAACCCGAGATGTGAAACGAGCCGCACGGTTCTACCAGTCCGTTTTTAACTGGGAAATCGAGGCTGAAGAAACACCACCCTATTACATCGGAGCCAAGGTCAAGGGTCACTACAACTGCGGGATGTTCGACCTTGAGCAAGCAAACTTACCTGGAGAAATATCCTCGTATTGGGCTGTATATTTCAATGTCGAGAATCTGGATACTGCTCTCGATTGTCTCAAGAATCTGGGAGGGACGGTGCTGATGGAACCAATGACCATCGAGCAAGGCCGCTTTGCGACCGTTGCAGACCCACAAGGTGCAGTCTTCACACTAATTGAACCGACTGAAGTTGACGATTAGGACCGCACAGTATATTCGGAACCTACGCCCACCTTGCTCGAATCGCTCCCGGCAGTATCATGCTGCCGGGGCTACTCTCGCAGTCGCGGGCATTTCTGGAAGATTGCCACTAGCACCAACAGTATTGTCTTCTCGTCGTAATCGAGCGCGTGCAGGTGGCGATCGCGTCATTTCCAGAGAGCGGCCTGATGTCGCTGATTTGCTCGCTAAAAATCGAGGGAGCGATGCGGCAGATAACGAACGAACTTTACTTTGCCAACAAGACTGGTTGCCACATCTGTCGCAGATACTTTGCAAGGCAGTTGGCTTGCAGAAACTGTGGCGATCGCTATGGAACGCACGCTTGAGTTTTTTAGGTATTCGACCGAAATCCTACGATAGTCGTGCTTTTAGTCGATCGCGCAATTGTATAGAACCTACGAAGTGTTTAATGCAAGCGACCTCCAGTGAAGAAGTCTCCGGAAGTCAATCCAGCGCGAGTAGGCTTTTCATTGCAGTTTGCTCGACCCGAACTCACGCTATATTAGATTGAGATTCGGCAATTGCCCCACCACCCGGTGAATGCAGACTTCACGCCATCCCTTGCGTCACAACACCCCACGCCAAAGGCGGTCGTTCGCGGTACTCTGCTAACTGCGTCCCCGATCGTCCGCACCGCCCTGCTTCAGGACTTGCAGGGGGTGGCGGATGTTCTGACCAATAGCTTTCATCCTCCGCACGGATTGCGTGCATTAATTCATCCTTTTTTGCGATTGGGCATCCAGGAGGACTTGCGGACGCGTTTGTGTGCCAACGGACAACACTACCTTTGTTTAGCTGCCTTGGTCTCGGCCGTGACGGCAGGTGGTTGCACTGAGCGGGTTGTCGGGACCGTTGAAATGTCCTTGAGCGTGCCCAAGAACTGGCTGGCACGTGACTATCAGTCAACTTATCTGTCGAATCTTGCTGTCAGCCCGGAATACCGGCGTTGCGGGATTGCGCGCCAGCTGTTGCGACGTTGCGAACAGGCAACCAGAGAATGGGGGCTGAACGAGATTTACCTGCATGTCTTAGAAAATAACAAGTCCGCTCGGACCTTATACAACCGCTGCGACTATCATTTGCGACGCGTTGATGTTGACTGTGCTTCGTGGCTGATGCGACGCCCGCGGCGCCTATTACTCGGCAAGCGTTTGACTTAGGATGACTCCGAGGAGAGTTAGTTCGCGCTACGTTAAGTCAGGCAAGAGATCGGTTTGCGCCGCTCGTCGTGACGGGCACGATCGACAAGCGACATTGAAGGGCATACGAAGCGGGCATGACAGTAGCGCTGGTAATTGGACTGGGGCGATCGGGTATCGCTGCCGCACGCGTTCTGGCGCGGGATGGTTGGAGGGTGACGCTTTGCGATCGTAGCGACACGCCCCCGCTTCAGCTTCGCGCTGCATCGCTGGTCGCTGAGGGCATTGAGGTGCGTTTGGGGGCAGACCCAGTGCTCGAGCCAGCAGCACCTCCGCAACGATTAGTAGCCAGTCCGGGCGTGCCCTGGGACGCGCCAATCCTTGTGCGGGCGCGCCAGTTAGGGGTCGATACGCTCGGCGAGCTAGAGCTGGCCTGGCGCTATCTGCGCGACAGTCCTTGGATTGGTATCACCGGCACGAACGGTAAAACTACAACTACTGCCCTCGTCGGGGCGATCTTGAAAACGGCTGGACTGAATGCTCCAACCTGCGGCAACATTGGCAACGCGGCATGCGAGGTTGCTCTCAACCGCCAACAGGGCATCGTGCCCGACTGGATCGCAGCCGAGGTCAGCAGCTACCAAATCGAATCTTCGCGCGATCTAGCTCCGGCAATCGGGATTTGGACAACCTTCACGCCAGACCACCTAGAACGCCACCGCACCATTGACAATTACTTTGAGATCAAGCGATCGCTTCTGCAGCGCAGTGCTCTTCGCATCCTTAATAGCGACGATCTGCATTTGCGGTCGGTAGCAACAGATATCTGGCCGGATGCGTTCTGGACGAGCATCAAAGGCCGCGCCCACCTGCCGGTGCCGATAGAGCGCGGCGTTTGTATTGAAGGCGGTTGGGTCGAAGCCTTTGGCGAGCGCGTGCTGCCGGTGTCATCGTTCTCAATGGTCGGGCATCACAATCGGCAAAATCTGCTGCTAGCCGTTGCAGCAGCACGCTTAGCTGGCGTCGATCTTGAGGCGATCGCGAGAGCCATTACCAACTTCAGCGGCGTGCCCCACCGTTTGGAGCGTTTGGGCAGCACGCGCGGCATCGAGTTTATCAACGACAGCAAGGCAACGAATTACGACGCAGCCGAGGTCGGGTTGAGCGCCGTGGACGCCCCGTCGATTTTGATTGCGGGCGGCTTAGCCAAAACCGGTGACGACTCGCGTTGGCTTCAAGCAATTCGCGATCGCGCTGCGGCCGTACTACTCGTCGGCAAAGCCGCTCCGACGTTGCAGGCCCGACTGCAACAGCTCGGTTACGATTGCGGCGAAATCGTAGAGACAGTGGAGGCTGCGGTGCCCCGCGCGCTGACCTTAGCCGAAAAGCTGGGGGCACGCGTGGTGTTGCTGTCCCCAGCTTGTGCGAGCTTCGACCAGTTCGCCAGCTTTGAGGAACGGGGCGATCGCTTCCGGCTGCTGTGCCAGCAGCTTGGTGTTAGTAAGTCGCTGACCTGAGTCTGCTAACCCGAGCCTTCCGTAGCACGATCGACTGCCAGCGGAATGTCGCATTTGCCTTAGATGCTTAGCGGTCATTTAACCATCGCGCAATGGCACCTTCAAGTTCTGGAAATGCCAGCGGACGGAGTGTGCCGCCGCTCATGTTGCTTGCGTTTGGTAGTTGTCCGAGGCACGCGATCGATTATTCGGTTCTAGTTCCGCAGCTAACCTCCACTGCCAACATCAGCGTAGCAATGGCAATTGATAGCGATCGCGCGAAGACAGTCGACCTGCTAGTGCCCCAGTCATTTACTAGTTTTCCGGTCTCGCTGGTGCCGAGGGGGCTGGCGACCAACATACGTGAGGTTTGGCGTTGCACCTATCAAAAATATAAGATAGCGTAATTCTAGAGGTGCCTTGCCTCTCCTCCGTCAGTGAGATTCTAGTGGAGATAACGGTTGTGGATACTGCCAAGATGGTGAGAGGAGTAACCCTTGACACGAGGCAAGTCGAACAACCCGCAAAAGTTGCGCCACGGGAAGAACTCGTGCTTCTGGCTCTCTATGGCAATGAGCTTTATGGCTTGGAGATCGCTCAAGCTATGGAAGAGGCTAGTACTGGGCGCAAGCAGTTCAAAATTGGTTCTTTGTACCCCACCCTACATGGTTTGGAGAAGCGAGGGCTTATCGAATCTTGGTGGGGAGATGAAGAGCGACCCGAGCTAGGTGGTGCCCGCCGACGTTACTACCGGATTACCGGAAAAGGTCGAGCCACCGTCGACGACTTCCAGCACTTCCGACAAGAGCTTATCCGCTGGCGGCCGTCCCCAACCTGAAGTCTGCTATTCCCTCACAGATGCAGATCTAGACCAATGGGAAGCTGAGCTTACTCGGCGAGAGCGGACGGATAGGCTATATCGGCGCTCGGTGAAATACCTGCGGCGGCCGCCAACCGACACTTGGGTTACTCGCTGGCTCGTCCCTCCGGTCTTCATGCTCTTAGCGCCTCGCGAACAACGCGAAGAATGGATTGGCGATCTCCACGAGGAGATTCTGAAGCTCAAGCGCCAGCAGCGATCGCGCGCTTGGATCGAGTTTTTGTGTTGCCTGGAGCTGCTGAGATTAATGGGATCGGCACTGAGTATCAAGCTCGGCGACCTGCGCGACTTCATTGCGTCTCTGTTTAAAAAACGTCCCTAGATCCAGACGGACTCAGGCTCAATCCCTGAATTCAAAGAAGTCCCCAAGCAAGAGCAACTTGCCTGGGGATTTGTGTCTTGACAATGACTAAGGTTCAACAGCAACCGCGCAACCGTTGTAGCGGTTCATAGCTTGCTCGACGCCCGAACGCAAGCTCAGCTCTGTTGCCTCGACAGCGAGATCCAGGACTTGCACGATCGCGTCCTTCTCATTGGGAGCAAAGCATCCGAGTACGTGCCCGATTGTTTCCCGTTTGCCGTCGGACTTACCAATGCCGATACGCAAGCGTGGAAAGGACTGCGTACCCAGGTGCGAGATTAAGGACTTAATGCCGTTGTGACCGCCAGCCGATCCGGAGAGACGCAGTCGCAAGCGGCCGACGGGCAAATCCATTTCGTCGTAGATCGCGAGCACCGACTCGGGGGGCAGCTTGTACCAGTCGCAGACCGCGCGGACCGACTCGCCGGAGCGATTCATGTAGGTAGTGGGTTTCAGCAAGCGCACTTTTCCGAGGCCCGGCGCGGCACCTTCGGCGTATTGTCCTTTGAACCGACGGTTCTCTTGCCAGGGCAGCTGCCAGGCGATCGCCAAGCGATCTACAACGTCGAAGCCAATGTTGTGGCGCGTGTGGGCATAGCGATCGCCGGGATTGCCAAGACCGACGAGAAGCTGTGGAATGAGGGGATCGGGCATGGCTGCACGGCGCTGCTAGCATGGTTGCATTGTCAACAGCCTACCCCAAGGCATCGCACCTCGCGACTCGCACGCCAGTTATGTCCACGCCGCTTGCGCCCGTGCTGCGCTACCTGCGCGTACTGCGCCTGTTTTGGAGCAGTTCGATCGCTGCCGAGTTAGAATATCCGCTTAATTTCGCGATCGCGGCACTCAGCAGTGTCGTCGGATTAGCCGGCAGCATTTTCGGGTTGTTCTTGTTCTACCGAACGGGCTATAACTTCGAGAATTGGCGCTGGGAAGAAGCGCTGTTGGTGATGAGCGCATTTACCCTGATGCAGGGCATTTCGGCAACGCTGCTGGTTCCCAATCTCAATCGCATCTTCGAGCAAGTTCAGCAAGGCACGCTGGATTTTGTACTGCTCAAGCCGATTGGCAGTCAATTCTGGCTGTCGGCTCGGGTTGTCTCGCCGTGGGGGTTGCCGGATGTCATCTTCGGATTCGCGATCGCTGCCTACGCGGGCAGTCGCCTCGACCTGAACTGGAGCGACTATCTTTTCGGATTGCTGCCGTTAATATTCGGCGTTGTCAGCCTTTATAGCCTGTGGTTTGTCCTCGGTACCACTTGCATTTGGTTCACCAAAATCAACAACGCCACCGAAGTGCTGCGTGGCTTGCTCGAGGCCGGGCGCTTTCCGATTTCGGCCTATCCAGGGATCTATCGCGTGTTCTTCACGTTTGTCGTGCCAGTCGCGTTTCTAACTACCGTACCGGTGGAAACCGTCCTTGGGCGCAGTCAAACTATATGGGTTGCCGGTGCTGGTTTTCTGGCTGCGGCGTTGCTCTGCTTCTCGGCAAAGTTCTGGCGCTTCGCCTTGCGGTTCTATACCAGTGCGTCCAGTTAAGTCACGCGATCGCGCGCTACTGGGTCGGAACAACGCAGGCGGGGCAGCTCGGCAGCTAGATCCGGCTCTATGATGAGGGGCAGTGTCCGATAGCTAGCGGTAACTGCCGACGAGATGAGCAAGCAACGCACGATCGCGTCCATCAACGACAAGATCCGCCGCCAACAGGCGACCGTATGGACGGTGGAGGAGTTGAAAGCACGGGTGCGCGAGGTCGGTACGGCGAAAGCCTTTGCCAGCGTGGATGTGGTGACGACGGGCACCTTCGAACCCGTGGAATCCTCTGGGGCGATGCTCAACCTCGGGCATACCGATCCGCCGATCAACATTCGCCAGTGCTGGCTCGATGGCATTCCTGCCTATGCGGGTTTGGGTGCAGTAGATTTGTACCTCGGTGCTACGGCGATGCCGGACTATACCGATGCCTCCGGCATGGAAGCGGATGCAGCCGCGCGCGATCGTGGGGGCGGTCATGTCATCGAGGATCTTGTTCTAGGCAAGCCCGTACAACTGCGGGCACTCGGTCAAGTTAGCGACTGCTATCCGCGCGCGTCCTTCGAGACGACGATTTCGCGCACGACGATCAATCAGTTTTATCTGCTGAATCCGCGCAATCTCTATCAGAATTTCATTGTCGGCGTCAATGCCGGCGATCGCGTGCTATATACGTACCTGGGCCCGCTGCAACCGCATTTGGGCAATGCCGTGTATTCCCATCCAGGCGCGCTATCGCCGCTCCTCAACGACCCGGATTTGCAGCTCGTCGGCATCGGCAGCAAGGTGTTCCTCGGTGGGGCAACCGGCTACGTTATCGGGGAAGGCACGCAGCATTTTCCGTTACAAAAACGTCTGCCCAATCGCACGCCGATCGGTCCGGCAGCGACGCTTGCAATCGCGGGCGATGCCAAGTTAATGGACTCGCGTTGGTTGCGCGGCTGCTATTTTCCAAACTACGGACCGTCGTTGATGCTGGGAATCGGCGTGCCACTCCCGGTGTTGAGCGAAGACATGGTCGTGCATTGCGCGATTGGCGATGATGATGTCGTCGCGCCCGTTGTAGATTTTTCGATTCCCCGGCGCGTGCGCCCGACATTCGGACTGGTGACTTACGCGCAATTAAAAAGTGGGCGGATCTCGATTGAGGGCAAACCTGTTCGCACGGCACCGCTGGCCAGCATTCCGAAATCGAGGCAGGTAGCTGAAGAGTTGAAAAAGTGGATTCTCGCCGGGCAGTTCACTCTCGCCGAACCCGTTGCGCCGATTCCTAAAGACCGGACGTTCCTGCCTCAAGATCGCCTCGGGTCTCAAATCGCCCTGGATTAGGCATGTCATCAGGACTTGTCGGGCTCGGCCTTTCTGTGCGATCGCTTCGCTCTGGTTTCGAGCAATCAGTCGCTGCATCTGTCCGGATCGGCAATTTAGTTCCAGCGACTATTGATGGCGCGATCGCAGCCGGTAATCGACTGAACTCTTATGGCAAGTTCGGTTAGGTTGTCGTCGTTGCCGCAAAACCGTTCGGCATCGGCACTCGGCATGCCCAGCGAGGTTGTTATCTCAACCGAACAATTGAACCACATTGCTGCAGCGAGGTTGCTCGCTTCCAAGGAGCGGCGATCGCGAACGCAATACAACAGATACTCATGTGCGCGCAGGGCAAATTCTCGATAGGCGGCCTCGTCGAACCAAGTTTCTGCTGCTAGCACGCTTGTAGCTCCCAAATGTTGGCGATCTTAGCGGGTTTGCGAGTGGATCCTTAGTCTCAGGGACGGGATCGATCGCGCTCGGTTGCTATCAGAGAAACAGTGCCAGTCGCAACCGCAATGAAGCTGTCTCGACAATTGCGCGGTTTCCTCGAATAGTCGGCGAACGTTCCTCGGTGGTTCCTCTGCTCGCCTCTAGCCTGGATTATTCACGAAGATTGTGAAAAAGCCTCAAACCCTTGCTCTAACTAGGCTCCAATCTACGTGTATAGAAACGCACTGTCATTGAGCGAAAAAGTCTGCAAGCCTTGCAAGGCAAAAGGTTTAGGGTCTCCGCATAAGAGTTCATGAATAATCCATGCTAGTACAAGCTTGGCAGCACTTACCGCGACCGCTGGGCAGAGCCTCTCGCCGCAAGCATCTGTTGTCTCCCCGGGGAGTGTTTGCGCCGCACACAACAGCAAGCTAGTTGAAGTCGGTCGCGCGACTGTCGGGCGTTGGGGTAAGTGGTAGAATCGGCGAGGCCTGCGCGGGACCGAGCCTCACCGCACACCCGCGGACTGCTTACCGAGTGAAACGATGAAGAAGTACGACGTATATGGCATGGGGAATGCTCTACTCGATATCGAGTATGAGGTAACCCCAGAGCTCCTTCAGGAACTGGGTATTGACAAGGGCGTCATGACCTTAATCGACGCCGACTGCCAGTCAGCACTCATGCAGCGTCTGGGCGCGATCCCGCATAAACGCAGCTCGGGCGGTTCGGCAGCTAACACGATCGTCGCAATCGCACAGTTCGGCGGCTCGTGCTTTTACTCGTGCAAGGTGGCGGCCGACGAGTTCGGAACTTCGTACCTGCAGGATTTAGAAGCGTGTCGCGTTGCAACAAACCTCACCAATGGCGATCGCGAAGACGGCACCACGGGGCAGTGCTTGGTATTTGTCACGCCCGACGCCGACCGTACGATGAATACCTTCTTGGGTATTTCGAGCCAATTTTCACAGCGCGAGCTGCTTCCCGAGGCCGTGGAGCAGGCTGAGTATCTTTACATTGAGGGGTATCTTGTGACCGGTGACGGCAGCAAAGCAGCTGCCGTGAAGGCGCGTGAGGTCGCGCAGGCTGCCGGGACGCGCGTGGCACTGTCGCTGTCGGACTTTAACATGGCGAAATTCTTTAAGCCAGGCTTTCTGGAGATGATCGGGGCGGGTATCGATGCGATCTTTGCCAACGAGAGTGAAGCGCTGACGATGGCAGAGTCGGAGAACCTCGATGACGCGATCGCCTATCTCAAAACCCTCAGCAAAACCTTTGCCATCACCCGCGGTGCTCGGGGTTCGTTGATCTTCGACGGCGAGACGCTGCTTGAAATTGCTCCCGTTAAAGTCAAAGCCGTCGATACCGTCGGTGCAGGAGACATGTATGCAGGGGCAGTGCTCTACGGACTGACCCACGGAATGGACTACGCTCAGGCGGGCAAGCTCGGTTCCCTGGCATCGGCGCAATTGGTCACGAATCTGGGGCCGCGCATGGAAGCGGATGCAGTCAAGGCGCTGTTGATGCAGGTCTAATCCTGGTTTTTGCAGGTTAGGAACGACGGATTCAACGAGTTATTCAACCCAGAGTTATTCAACCCATTGGAATCACTCTAGTCGCAGAGCGGACGGAGATGGCGTTGCCCTCCCAGCTGCTCGTCCCTAATTGCAAACCATCAATGTGGTTGCAGTTGCGAAGAGTGATGGTGGTCGAGCACTGCGAAATAGTGCGAGCATCCGGCATGTATGTCTGCTTCCACAGAAGATTCACACTTACAGCCCTGCAGCAGGCACGGGCTGGCAGCTAGGGCGAAGTTAAGCTGCGTGCCTAGTGCAGCCACTGCACCAGTACGAACCCAAGGCAGAGCAGAATGCTGCTTTGGATATGAAGCTTTGCAGCAATAAACTTACAGTTGCTGACGCGCTCAGGACGAGCGTGCTCGGCATTAACGTGCCGAACGAGTTCGACCGCTACGGGAGCGCTTGCAACAATCAATAGCGTCCAAGGCGAGAACATACCCAAGACTACGCCGATCGCGACAACCGCGAACGGACTTGCTACTATCCAGGGCAACAATCGCGCCGCCCGCTGCGTTCCCAGTCGGACCACCGGCGATCGCTTCCCCGCTGCGATATCGTCAGCAACTTGGTGAAAGTGCGAGCAGAATAAAATCAGCGACGTGCTGCTTCCGACCGCCAGCGACGCAACCAATGCAGATGGAGATACGGTCTGGGTTTGCGCGTAGTACGCTGCTGCAACTGCCACCGGACCGAAGCTGAGCAAGCAAATCGGTTCGCCCAAGCCCAGGTAACCCAGGCGGAAGGGCGGACCTTGGTAACTGTAGCCAAGCGCCACAGCCAGCACTATCAAACCCAACACCGTCCAGTCTTGCTGCCACCAGGCGATCGCACCAATTCCTGCAAGACCCAGGAGCAGAAATGCGTTGCTCGCCCAAAATACCAGCACCTTGTTACCGACAACTTTGACATAGGAACTATCCTTATTGACGTCGATGCCGGTGTCATCGTCAAAGACGTCGTTGCTCGTATTGAGCCAAGTCAAAATGCAAACTGCTGCCCCGATGAAGGACCAAAAATGGCTCGGCAGCCAACGTCCGGTGTCGCAATAAGCGACAGCTGTACCGAGGGTAATCGGCGCAATCGCAACGCTATAAATTGGAAGCTTAATAGCAGCTAGCCAGCGCTTGCCGTCGAATTTTTTAACAAAATTTGTCGTCGTCATCTGGTAGAGTAAGCGTCGCAATCAAGTGGCAAATAAGAGGCGAGCAGGGGTTCTGCAGTCGCGCTACGATAATCGAGATGCAGTCATAATCCGCGATCGCGCCATCAGTCGATTCTCTCAGGCATACCATTCTGTTGGCGGTTGAAGCTGCGACTTTTGGCTTTTTACACGCTTTTTAACAAACTTATCGCCGCCTTACGCATGCACGCCGTTCCCAGTTCCGTTCGCTCGAGTTCGCCGCTTGACTTGCCGTTCGATTTGCATCCCGGTAGCGAGCAGCGCGCGGTGCTAATGGCAGCTCGGGAGCGCGCGCGGCGGCGGGGCTGTCCGCAAGTTGTCGTCCTAAGGAGCGAACTGCCGCCAGTCGACCCACTGGCAGTTTTGCAAGCAGCGTATCGTTCCGATCGCCTCTACGGCTATTGGGAGCGGCGCGATCGCCACCACGCTATTGCGGCATTCGGTGCCGCAGCAAGCGCCACCTTTGCAACCGTGCGCCGGTTCGTGCAGGTACGCGAGTTTGTAGAGCGGTGGCGCGCGCGCCTCCTAGCCAGTGAAGAAGCAAGCACCCCAAAGTTTTTCTGTAGTTTTGCGTTTGCCGCTGCGCCCCCTGCGAGTGTGCCGCCGCCCCTGTTCCCAGCAGCAACAGTATTTTTACCCCACCACCAGCTCGAACGCTGCGGCGAGCGTGTCGAATTGACGACGCACTTGGTACTTTCGCCCCAAAACGACCTCGATGCACTGTGGGCAAACTATTGTCGCGATCTGCGGGCGATCGCGTGCATTCGCTCCGAGGTCGTACCCACCCCTATACTGCCTGCACAATGGTTGCAGCATCGAGAATCCAGACCGGAGCGATTTACTGCCGGGGTCAGCGGCGCGCTTGAGGCGATTGCAGCCGAGCAATTAGAAAAAGTCGTGCTGGCGCGATCGCTGGAGGTCGTCGCCCCGCTGCCGCTGAATCCGTTTGCCTCCCTCGATTTCTTGCGCCGCCAACATCCCGACTGCTTCGCGTTTGCAGTTGGTAACGGTCGCAATGCCCATTTTATCGGGGCAAGCCCCGAGCGATTGTTGAGCGCGCGCGATCGCCACTTAGTGAGCGATGCGCTGGCCGGATCGGCACCGCGCGGAGCGACGCCTGCAGAGGACGCTCGCCTGGCAGCCGCGTTGCTGGCCAGCGACAAAGAACAACGCGAGCATGCTTTAGTGCGCGAGTTCATTTGCCTGCGCCTGCGCCAGCTCGGTCTGAGTCCGCAAATGGGACCGCTACAACTCATGCAGCTGGCGAACATCCAGCATCTATGGACGCCCGTGCGCGCACTTGCGGACACGGGTCATTCAATCTTCGATATTCTCTCGCATCTGCATCCGACGCCAGCCGTTGCCGGACTGCCCCGAGCGCGGGCGTGCGACTACATCCAGAGCAGTGAAGCGGGCGATCGATCCCTGTACGCGGGACCGCTCGGGTGGGCAGATGGCAATGGCAACGCTGAGTTCGTCGTTGGCATCCGCTCTGCCGAAGTTGTTGGTGCGCGCGCGCGGTTGTGTGCGGGGGCGGGCATTGTGGCAGGCTCCGATCCGCAGGCAGAGCTCGCGGAAGTACAGCTAAAGTGGCAGGCAATGCTCCGGGCGTTGGGGCGGACCTAGCGGGTGCGCGGATGCTTCCAATCCATAGCAGCACTCCCCCAACTGTAGAAATAGCCGCGCAAACAGAAATGGTCGCGCAAACGGTTCGGTCGCGCACTCAGCGACACGGCAATTTGACGGTTAACAGCAGCGGCGTACTGCCGACAGCTTTTTAGCCGCCGCCTCAATCCTTGCGTCCCACCGCGCTCTGAAGTGCAATCTCAGAGATCGGCACCGGCGAGCGAGTCGGGTACGTGATGGGGGCGGAGGGACTTGAACCCTCACGACCTTGCGGTCAACGGATTTTCATTCTCCCGCAGCTTTCGCTGCTGCTCGTGCGAGCGTTGAGAATTGGACTCTCCCTTTACCCTCAGCGCAGTCTGTTAGGGCAGCTCCCGTCGAGTCTCTGCACCTTCCCCGGTAAGGTTATCTTTCCTTGCCTGGGCTTGGCTCAGGATTGCCTTATTCGCGGTGCGAACTTAGGTTTCCCTGAGTTTGAGAGCGGTCACTTAGCTGATTTCTCTGCTAAGGCTCAATTTACTTAAGTCCGCAGCGTCTACCATTCCGCCACGCCCCCGTGGCTGCTCGTCATTCTATCGCAATCGTTTAAACCACTCTGGAGCTAAAATCCGAGCAAGTCGCTCTGCACGTTAAGATAAGTTTCGACGCGCGTACGACACCGCAATGCAAGATTTGCCGATCCCGATTACCGAGTCGTTGATTTTAGCGCTCCTCTACACGACCTTGGGCGGGCTGTACCTCCTGATCGTGCCGGGCGCGACCTACTTATACCTCAATCGTCGCTGGTATACGGCTGGCTCGGTCGAACGGCTGTTCATGTACTTTCTCGTGTTTTTGTTCTTCCCGGGATTGTTGCTGCTCAGTCCGCTCTTGAACTTCCGCCTGCGGGGGCGCGAGGGATAGTATATGCGCCGAATCGACGCGATCGCTATTGCTTTGGGCGTCTTGATTGCTGGGTTAGGGTCCTATTGGCTGCTGCAAGCAACCGGTCTTGACAGTCTACAGGCTGGCATCTGGAGCCAGGTGCTGCTCGTAGGCGGGTTAGTTGGCTGGTTGCTGAGTTACGGGTTGCGGGTGGTAACGCACAACATGACCTACCACCAGCAGCTCGACGAGTATGAAGAGGCCGTGCTGCAAAAACGCATCGACGAGCTTTCACCCGAGGAGCTCCTGCGATTGCAAGCAGAGGTTGCGGCAGAGCAGCAAGCGCAGGCACCTTTGGACGGCGGCACGGGCGACAAACGCCCCCCCGGACCTCCAGGCGCGCCCGAATCACTCCACTGAGGCGGACCACTAAATTACTACCCCGCACGCTTCCCGCTGGCAGACCCGAACCAAACGCCGACTGCTCTAAGCGGCTGTTTGATAAGTCGATTGGCGTGAAATCGGGCACATGCCTCACAACGAGAGAATGGGACTTTCGCGACCTCACCAAGGATCGCTCGGGTTAATCCGAACCCCGAACTGGGACTTTTTAAATGGCCTCTAAGCTAGAAGATGGCGTTTTAGCGGGATCGATACCGCGTCTTGAATTAATGTCCGTTTCCGATCGCTTTGTCGAACTGCGTGCTTCCAGCCAGTGCGCGTTGATTCCGTTTCTGACCGCCGGCGACCCCGACCTTGCTACTACTGCGACTGCCCTGCGGGTCCTCGATCGCGCGGGGGCCGACATCATCGAACTGGGTGTCCCCTACTCCGACCCGCTCGCGGACGGTCCGACCATTCAGGCCGCTGCGACGCGCGCACTGCAGCGAGGTGTTCGCCTGGATCGCGTTTTAGAAATCGTTGCCGACGCCCGCGCCGAGGTGCGCGCGCCGATCGTGCTCTTTACTTACTACAACCCGATCTTCCACCACGGCATCGAAGCGTTTCTCGACCGCGTCGCTGCTGCTGGCGTCAGCGGCATGGTCATCCCGGATTTGCCGTTGGAAGAGGCTGAGGTCGTGCTAGCTCCGGCAGCCGAGCGCGGTATTGAGGTAACGTTACTGGTCGCCCCGACGAGCCCGCTAGAACGCATTGAGGCGATCGCGCAGCAATCCCAAGGATTTATCTATCTCGTCAGTGTGACTGGTGTCACTGGAGCGCGGGCGCAAATTGCCGAGCGCGTGCAGACTCTGCTGCCGCAGTTACGGCAGGTTACCGACAAACCGATTGGTGTTGGCTTTGGCGTATCACAGCCGGAGCAGGCTAGCCAGCTGCGCGCATGGGGAGCAGATGCAGTCATTGTCGGCAGCGCGTTTGTCAAGCGCCTCAGCACCGGCAGCCCTGCTGAAGGACTGGTTGCAATCGAAACCTTTTGTCGCGAGCTCAAACAGGCAATTGCACCTGACCCCAGCTAACTCGGACCCCGGAAAACACCCCGATCGGGGAGTAGTCCTGCACGGTGGGGGTGTTGCAGCGCAAAACATTTAGGAGCCATACTCCCAACCCAGCACGAGCATCACACTTCAGAATCGCCCACCTCGCGAAGCCATACCAACTCTAGGAAGTACTGCAACAAATGGCAGATCGGGAATCTTTTGCGCCTCGGGATTGTTTGCCTCATCTGTCGTAAGCATTGTGCAAACTGATATCAGTAAATCCTAGTAATTGAGAATCAGCAGCTCGTTAATCTGCCCGCGCTTGGTGGCGTCGCTGTTGATGCTGCGACTAGCACGTACGCGCTCGATTCTAAAGTCGGCATAAAGGCAATCGAAAAAGTCGTCCTCCGCGTCGATGTTGTGCGGGTCGGAGTTGCTGAGCATTAACCGAGCTCCAACCTGATGCAAGTCGCTGTAATACTCGCAGAGTCGTTGCTGTTCGCGATCGCTAAATGCTTGCGTTGAGTAGGCCGTGAAGTTAGCCGTTTTGCTCAGCGGTCGATAGGGCGGATCGAAATACACGAACGTGTTGGAGTCAACAAGATCGCGGCAGTCGGTGAAATCGCCGCAGTAGATTTTGGCGCGTTGCAGAAAGTGCGAAACAGCACGCAAGTTCTCCGCATCGCAGATGCGCGGCTTGACATAGCGTCCGTGAGGAACGTTAAAATCCCCTTTCGAGTTGACGCGAAATAACCCGTTGAAACAAGTCCGATTGAGAAATAGTAGCGTTGCCGCTCGCTCGACCCACGCCGCACTATATGCGTGCCAGTCAATCGCCACACGCGCAGCGTTGTGCCGTTCTCGCTGTTGGTAAAAATAATCCTTCCGGTCGCCGGTGTCTAGTCTTAGATAGTCCGACTGAAGTTGCGAAAGGCACTCGATCAGAGCGTCAACATCGGTCCGAACGACTTTGTAGATCGAGG
Source organism: Rubidibacter lacunae KORDI 51-2 (assembly GCF_000473895.1). Classification (NCBI taxonomy): domain Bacteria; kingdom Bacillati; phylum Cyanobacteriota; class Cyanophyceae; order Chroococcales; family Aphanothecaceae; genus Rubidibacter; species Rubidibacter lacunae. The sequence goes on from NZ_ASSJ01000081.1 coordinate 179,630, forward strand.
CGAGTTCGGGATTGAGATCGTAGAGAACGATCTCCGACACGTTGTAGTGTTGCGCGACGTGTAAAAATACCGCTCCACCTCCAACAAACGGTTCGATGTAACGCGAAATGCGACCTTCTTTGAGCTGGGGAGGGAAATAAGTGTCGATGCTCGAGAGCAACTGCGTCTTGCCGCCCGCCCACTTTAATAACGGCTTCGCCAAAAATAACGGCTTCGCCAAAGGCTTCGCGCGCTCCGACTCTGGCAAACCGACCGATCGCTCGCTGCTAGTAGGGACGGGTCCGACGGGCTCGATAGATTTAACAGATGACATGCAGGCGAACGCATTCAGTCGAAACGTATGTATCTATACTCGCACGACGTCAAACACGTTTACCTAGTTGCCTGAAAAGGCATTTCGCGAGACTTTTTACAGCCGTTCTACAAAACCTCAGTCGGCCGTCAATCGGTCACTTCTGCCATTTCGATCACGCGATCGCTGAGGTCTTTGACCAAAAAGTTGAGCGGTTTGGTGCGGCGGATCTTATATTTCAATCGTCGTGCGCGAACGCGTCCGAGTACTTGATCGAGACATTTGCGATCGAAGCAAACGTGGCGATGGCGCTCGCGACGATCGGCTTCAGGGCGGCTGGGATTTACACGACTCGGATTGGCACCGGCAATCACGTGCAGCTGCGTATTTTTCTTGAGCTGATACCACAGTCCGTCCGGCATCGTACCCGTACCTACCGGCACGGTTGAATTTAGCGGCATGTATAGCGGATCGACACCTGCCGTCCCCAACGTTTGCTCGTAGTTGTAGTAGTAATGCAAGGGAACGTCTGCTGCCGACAAGCACAAGACGCCTTCGTAAAACTCCCGCGCCACCTCCAAATCCGACACCATCATCGTGTAGACCTTCGGCGCGCTCGTTAGGAACATCCACATTGCTCCGGCGTAAGCCACTAGCAACATGACCATGATGCCCTGGGTTGAGAACAGCGAATCGGTCAGGCCGGGAAGCAACGCTCCGAGCAGTATCGCCGACACCGCGCGCTCGACGCCGATGCTGAGGGGAAACGCCATCGCTATCGTAGACAAATCCATCGAGTTACGTTAATGCGGTGCTTGCAGTCGTTAACAACATGAGGGAGAAATTGTGCGTCGGGCAGCGTCAATACCTTAGTAATCTCGGCGTGGAAGCTCGTTTGGTTGAGAAGATTACCGCAGCACTGCCGCACTCGCTATCATCTAGGCTAGCTCAGACAAGCGATCGCTTCCTGTCGTCCCCACGTTTGCCGTTCGAACTCTGGTGCAGCCCGTGCGAATTCCCCATTTTCCCGAAGCACAACATCCCATCGTGCGCTCGCTGGCAACCTCAAGCGATCGCGACCTGCTTGCTGATTTTCGAGAACATCCCGAGCAGGGCAAGTACTTTACCGCACTTTTCTGCCGGTATAGTCCGCTGATTTACGCGCTAGTTCGCCACGGTGCGCGATCGCCCGTACAAGCAGACTACTTGTTCGCGCTGACCTGGCGGCATATGTATCACGAACTGCGCGGTTTGGATCCGCTGCTGGTTGATGACGAGGGCGAGAACTCACTGCAAAGCTGGCTGGTACGAACGGCAGGATTCTGTGTCAGTCAAATCGAGCTGCCGCCGCCAGAGGATATCAACTACGATTTGCAAGCTGCCTCGCCACCGCTATGGTGCCACCTAGAGCTAGCAATGGATCGCTTGCCACCGCTGGAGCGCTTTGTCGTACTGATGGCTCAGACGTTCCACTGGAACGATACGCGCATCGCAGCGTATTTGCAGGCAGAAGAAGAAATGCTTTCCCCCGCTGAAGTTCGGGCGGCGCTTCAGGACGGGTACCGCCAACTCGAGCAAGCACTGCCTGCAGATATTCGGGCAATTTACCTCGCCCAACGTCCGCTCGCGGCATAGCACCGGAGAGCGCGGTGCTCTGAAGTTTCTCCCGAACGACGAGGCGATCGCGCTAACCGCCATACTGTATGCGATAGATCCGACCGTTAGCTTCCTCAGTTACTAGCAGGCTGCCGTCAGGCAGTACCAGCAAGCCGACCGGACGCCCCCAGACAGTGGGTCCCCAAGCATCGAGCAAGAAGCCGGTCAGGAAGTCTTCGTAGTGTCCCAGCGGGCGGCCGTCCGCAAAGGGCACGAAGACGACTTTGTACCCCGTACCGCGATCGCGATTCCATGAGCCGCGAAATGCGACGAATGCCCCATGGAGATAGCGTTTGGGGAAAGTGCTGCCATCGTAAAACTGTAAGCCCAATGCCGCCGAGTGGGCTTGGAATAGGACATCTGGGGTTTGCGTTCGGGCAGCTAATTCCGGATTTGTGCTCCGGTTGCCGTCGAGGTGGCGCGGATCGAGCAGGTCGGGGCGCAGGTAAGTATAGGGCCAGCCGAAGAACTCGCCCGTGCGGATGCGCGTGAAATAATCCGGTACCAAGTCATCGCCAAGCAGATCGCGTTCGTTGATCGTGGCGTACAGCTCGCCCGTCACCGGGTGAAAATCCAAGCCGACGGGGTTGCGCAGCCCGTAAGCAAATGTCTCCCGACCGCTTCCGTCCAAGCTCATCACCTGTACAGAGGCACGCGGTAGGGGCTCAACGGCTGCATTCGAGCGCGAGCCGATCGAGACGTATAGGCGATCGCCTCCCGGTGCGGCAACGACATTGCGCGTCCAGTGTTGGTTATAGCCGCCACCGGGTAGCTCGGCAATTGGAACGCCCCGACCGGATAGAGACCCGCTAGATTCGTCGTATGCGAAGCGGCGTACGCCGTTGTGATTGCCCAAGAAAAACGACCCACCGGCAAACGCCATACCAAACGGGATGTCGAGGCCGTTGCCGGCCGTCGCAAACGCAGTTATGTCGTCGGCAGTGCCATCGCGATCGGTGTCGCGCAGGCGGCGGATGCGATTGGCGCGCGTTTCGGTCACTAACACGTCGCCTTCAGGGGTCAGGGCCAGCCAGCGCGGGCTCGCCAACCCTTCAGCAAATACATTGACAACAAACCCCGAGGGCACCTTTAGCGTTGGGGCCTCGGGGATGGGAACCACCTGCGGCGGCTTCGAAGCACTAGCCGAAGCATAGGGAGCAGGCAAATCATCGACAGCAATGTCGATGGGCGCGGGCTTTAGCGGTTCGACTGCGATCTCAGTTCGAGCTGAGACGAGCTGCGCTATGTCTGCAGGCAACGGTTTGGACGATACGCCGGTATCCGGGGCGAGCGGACGGCAGGCCGCGATCGCCACCAGCAACGAGAGCAGGGAGCAGCGATGCATGACGAGTGAGGGGTCGGCGTTGCCGACACGGGGAGGAGTAGGGAGTAAGGCAACCCAACGTCAGCGTGCCTTAAGACGTCAAGTGAAGGGATTGTCGTTGTGAGGAAGTGCATCGGCACCTTCGCCGGCAGCAGGATCTCGACCTTCTGCAGAACTGGAGTCACTAGCGTCGTCAGTCTCATCCTCGGGGAACATCTCGAAGAGGCTTTCGATTTGCGCTCCTGCATCGTCTGGGTTGATGGCGTCGAGGTCGATCGAGAGGTCGTGAAGGGCGAGTTCGCCCTCCGAGGACGCCGCGTCATCAGCGAGCAGCGAATCCAGCTCCGCCCATTCGGAGTCGAGCTCTGCAACCGTCTCCTCGACTACGGCCGGCTCGTTTGCCAATTTAAAAGATTCTGCTACCGGGAGGGGTGGCGCGAAAGTTTGGGTCCCGTCTGCAGCAGCAGTTGCTTGGGCAAGCTGCTGCTCGAGGGCGGACACGCGTTGCTCGTAGTCAGCCCGGACGCGCTCGAGCGCGTCCGCATGCTGTGCTTGCAGGCTCTGAAGTTGCCCGTCCAGTTCGGTGCCCACATCTGCCGCATATTCACCACCAGCCGTTGGTTTGTTAGATGGCGAGGACTGCAGATAACTTTCGAGCTCGGCAATTCGGGCTTCGAGGTCGGCGCGACCAACGGCAACTGCGTTTTGAATTTCAGCGTCGTGCTTCTGATGAAGTAGTTGGAACTGCTCTTCGTATTGAGATCGCAGCGCCTCAAGTTCTCCATGATGCTGGGCTTGATGCCGGTGCTGGAATTCCCGAACGATGCGTTCGACTTCGACGTCGATTTCCTCTTGTCGATTCTTATTAGCTTCCTCGAGAGCTGTCTGGATGCGGGCGTCTGTTTGGCGGATCAAAACTTCGCGATCGCGCTGTAGATTCTGCAGGTCTTTTCGTAGATTGCTCGTAGCATCGCGTACGCGCTTTTCAGCATTGCGCTCGGCGCTCTCTAACTGCTGCTGTCGCTCTCGCTCGCTAGTTGCAAGTTGTTCTTGAGACTGCAGGCGCAAAAAGAAGAACGTACCCCCTACTCCAATGAGGAGACCGACTAGGGCAAACACAAAATTCATCAGAGTTTCTCCCTTTAGTTTCCCGGTTCGCTCGGGACGACAACCTCGCCGTCCGATAAAGAAAGTTTCATCAACTAGACGTTAGGTTACAGTAAACGCGGCTGCCAGCCTCGTTATTTTTCGCAAACGTCCCCAACTCGGTCGTTGACGGCTATATGGTTGCTGGAGTTGCTTGGAGGACTGAAGTTATGTTGCACTCTCCCGCTCGTACTGCACTCGCACTACTCGGCTGCTTAGCAGGCAGCACGACCGTAACAGCCGTTGTGCAGGCCGAATCCGTATTGCATTTAACCTATCCACCCTTGCAACATCAGACGACCGCCGAGCGGATTTTTCTGATCGGCACGGCTCCCCCAAGTGGGACGGTGATGGTTAACGGCCGAGCGATCGCGCGCAGTGCAGCCGGACACTTCGCCCCCAGTTTCCCCCTCCAGCTGGGCGATAATACCTTTGTATTGGACTATAACGGTCGCGACGAACAGCGCGTCGTAGTGACTCGCGTGCCGATTGCACCGCCGCTGCCGGATGGTGCGGCTTTTTTACCCGACTCCCTCGTTCCTGCCCGCACCATCACCCGCTTACCCGGCGAGACTATCTGTCTGGAGGCAACAGCAGCACCCGACGCGATCGTTCGCGCGCATCTCAGCGGACTAGATATAGCCCTCTCACCGCAGCCGCCTGCAGTCAGGCTCTCCTCTAACGCAGCCGTGTTAACTGCGACCAATCGCCCGCAGCCGATCGCTTACCAAATCTTCGCCAGCTGCATCCGCGCGATCGCGGCCGGACCGTTGGGCATACCGGAGTTCTATCTCGAACTCGACGGCGAGCAAATCGCTCGCTCGGGACCAGGCAGCATAGAGATTCTGGAGCCCAGCGCGTTGACGGTGGTGGAGGTAACTGCTGCTGCTGGCGTTGCGCGCTCGGGTCCGAGTACGACGTATTCCCGCTTGACGCCGCTGCCACGCGGCACGCGGGCGACCGTCACCGGTGCCGAGGGCGACTGGTTGCGCCTCGACTACGGCGGATGGATTCGCGCTAGCGAGACGCAACCGCTGGAGAGTGTCGTGCCCCCGCAAGCGATTGTGCGGGGGCTGAGCGCGCGTCAAGTACCCGGGGCAACTGAAGTAACGATCCCTCTCAGCCTGCCCGTGCCGATTGCCATCCAACAGGACGACGATACGCTGACGCTGACGCTCTTTAACACGGTCGCCCAAACCGACACGATCCGTTTCGATGCCGATCCCCTTGTCCGCCGCCTGGATTGGGAGCAACGCGACCCGACAACGGTGCAGTATCGCTTCCAATTGCGGAGCGCTCAACAATGGGGATACACCGCGCGCTACGACGGCACGCAGTTGGTATTGCAACTGCGCCATCCGCCCCAACGCCAGTCGAGATCCCTGACTGGTGTAGTGGTTCTACTCGATCCCGGTCACGGCGGGGACGAACTCGGGACCCGCGGTCCGACGGGATATCCCGAAAAGGCAATGAACTTAGACGTCTCAATGCTGCTGGCGCAAGCGTTGCGCGAGCGGGGAGCGACAGTGTATCTGACGCGCACGGACGATAGCGCCGTGTCCTTGGGCGATCGCGCGGCGGCCATCGCCGAGCAGCAGCCCACTGTAGCCCTTTCGATCCACTACAACGCCCTGCCCGACGACGGCGACGCAATAGAGACGGCTGGTATCGGCGCATTTTGGTATCATCCCCAAGCGCACGACCTCGCGGCGTTCCTGCACGACTACCTTACCGAAACGCTCGATCGCCCGTCCTATGGCGTGTTTTGGAATAACCTCGCCCTAACGCGACCGCACGCAGCTCCAACGGTTTTACTCGAACTCGGATTTGCCATCAATCCTGAGGAGTTCGAGTGGATTATCGATCCGCCTTCGCAACAAGCTCTCGCCCGCGCGATCGCTGATGGGCTCGTTCGCTGGTTCGATCGCGTTGCGCCCCAACCGACCGAGCCGAAGAGATGATGTGACACAACAATAAACATCGAGACAATAAACATCGAGACAATCGCGCGGACCTTTGCATAGACCCTAGAAGTTGCGATCGCGGCAAAACTCCCAACTGGATGCCGACGAGCGTGCCGATTGCTTCGGCACCTACGCTGCCCGAGAATTCAGTTAACCGCTGCGTTCGCCTAACCTGGATTATTCACGAAGATTTTGACGAAGCCTCAAACCCTTGCACTGACTAGCCTGGATTATTCATGAGTAGGCCGAAATGGGCAGAGCCTGGGGAACATCAAGGGTAACCCAGGCTGTCGAACCTTCTCGTCGGTCTATTTCTGCCTCAATCTGCCTTTGTCTGCCTAATTCGGGCACGATTGCAGCTCATTTTCTCCGCGAAGACATACGTCTCCCTTGGCGGATTCACCGCTCATTGCGCTGTTACGCTTGCTCCACATAACTGCCGCGCTATCTGACGGATTTCCTCGGCATATGGACAGTGGGACGATAGGTCTATTAGCACGCGCCGCGCTGTCGTTCGCACTCGCCCAGCGACTTTAATTAGCGTTGCGCGCAATCGGGTCACTTGGGCTCGCTCCAGACGCGTTCCCTTCGCTGCCTCCCGGATTCTCAGCATCAGGATGTACGCCGCTTGCCCTAACAGTAAACGGAACTGATTGCCCAAAAAGCTTTGGCAGCTCAGTCGGTCTGCTCTTAAGCCTCGCTTCAGTTCTTTGATGCGATGTTCGGAGTCTGCGCCTCGTTGCACGTAGAGTTGGTCGTATACCGCTGCGGCATCCCACGTTAAATTGGTCACTAGAAAGCGGAGGTTTCTCCCTTTTTCTGTCCATTCTGCCTTGATGACTAACCGGCGCGAATACGCCCAACTTTTCGCCGCATATCGGTCCTCGCCGAACCAACGCACCTTCTCTCCCGTGCGGTCGTATTCCCGACGCACCCGCTCCACCAAGTCAGCGCTTTTGCCCTCCAGCACTGGATTACGTGCAAATCCACTCACGTAGGTCACTCCCGCTCGTTCGTACAAACGCAGCAGTTCGGGCAAGGCAAAGCCACCATCCGTTCGGATAACTAATTCCACGTTTGGCCAGACCCGTCGCAACCGCCAG
>NZ_ASSJ01000082.1 GCF_000473895.1 Rubidibacter lacunae KORDI 51-2
CCCTACCTGGAGCAGTTTGCATCGGCGTATCCGCGGGACCTGCACGTGATGCAGGTCGATGGAGCGGGAGCGCACCGAGTAGGAGCGCTGAAAGTGCCCGAGAACGTAATATTGCTGCTTCAGACGGCTTACAGTCCCCAGGTGAATCCAATCGAGCGGTGCTGGGAATGGTTAAAGAGCGGACTGAAGTGGCTGAACTGCGGTGACTTGGAGGAACTCCGAGAGAAGGTCAGGAAGCGACTGCAGCTGGCGGGACGGGACCTCATCGCCTCGCTGACCGGGTGGCGGTGGCTCATGACCAGCTATCCGTGTCAGGACTTTAAGGAATTGGTATAAGTGCATAGATACCACTGGGAGTGTGTTGACGGTGCGGCGCTGGTCGCCCGCGCGCCCCATTTTACCGATGCTTTCGGCGTTTTTAACCCAGTTGATCGTCGTGTCCTTTTTCTATTCAGATCTTTTCAACTTCGATCGCCGCGCGACGGGACTGTGGTTCGGATTGTACTTAAGCGATTGCCTGGTAGGAACATATTATTTAGCTCGATTAGGCGGACGACTTGTTCCGGAAGATGGTCGCGTCGAAGTGAGGCGATCGCACAATTTACAAGCACTAATACTAGGTATTTATGGTGTGGGTTTGTTACTCTTTCCAGCGCTGTTCAGCGGTTTTTGGCCGTGGCCGTTAGATGCCTTTCACGGCCGGCTTTACAGCGCTATTTTCATAAGTGGCGCGATCGGATTAGCTTACTAGCCCGTGGGGGAACTGCCTTAGAAGTTCGCACCCTTGGCGGGCTACAAATCGCTGCGGGCAGCTTGGTCCTGGCAGCATTGGTATTAGTCGATGGACGCGTGCACAAAGTAGATTGGGCTGACGTAGGTACCTGGGTATGGCTGTGCGGGTTTGCCAGCTTAGCCCTACTTGGGGTGAGAGCGCTCTTAAGGAGATACCAATAAGTCATTCAACGTTAGAAAAGCGATTTAACGCATGCCAAATCAAAGAATCAGATTTGGCATGCGTGCATTAGGGCAACTCGAAAAATTGCCGGATTATGGTGTTAAGTGCGGCTGAAGTGCCCTTGCTGCCGTGCCGACCTTCGGTCTTGAGCGAATTAATCGAGGTGCCCATTAGCTAGAGCTTCGAGGATAACGCCATAGCTCCGGTTCCCATTTACTCTACGGGCAGTATTAGAAAAAGTAATGATGCATTGTAACGGTAGGCGATCGCCCCACCCAAGGGGAGGGAGCGCTCCCCAAGCTGCAATAGCATCCCAACCAGCCCCGCAAAATCGAGCGCGTAAAATGTAACGAATGTCTGTGCCGCCCGCGGCAATCCCCGCCAACGTCTTTAACTGTTGCCACCGATGGTCCAAACTCCCACCCGCACCGCCGCTGCCACCGAACTTGCCGACCTCGCGATCGGCACCATCCGCGCCGCCGGTTGCGAGTACGGCGACATTCGCATCTGCCGCGATCGCGTCCAAAATCTGGCCGCACGCGATCGCTCCCTCAGTTCCCTGAGCGACAACGTCAGTGCAGGGTTCGGCGTGCGCGTGCTGTGGAAAGGCTCGTGGGGATTTGCCGCCAGCCCGCGCCAGACTCCCGAAGCGATCGCGCGCGTTGTCGCCCTCGCCGTCGAGATCGCCAAAGCCAGCCACCTGACACAACAAGAACCCGTGCGGCTCGCACCCGTGGAAGCCTATCGCGACACCTTTACCACGCCGATCGCGATCGATCCCTTCGATGTGCCCGTCGATGAAAAAGCAACCCTGCTGCTAGAACTCAACGAGCGCCTGCTAAGCAGCGACGACGCGATCGCAAAAGCATATTCATTCCTGCGCTTCAGCCATCAGGAAAAAACCTTCGCCTCCACGGTTGGTTCGCTCATCGAGCAGACGATTTACCGCTCCTATCCCAGCTTCAGTTGCACGGCCGTAGCCAACGGCGATGCCCAAAGCCGCAGCTACGAGCGACCACCGCTGAATGTCGGTTACGAACACATCCGTCCCGACGATCTCCATGCCCAAGTCGAACGCGTAGCTGCCGAGGCGATCGCCAAGCTGAACGCACCCGAGGCTCCGGCCAGCGGCACCGCCGACTTGCTCCTCAAGCCCAGCAACTTGTATTTGACCATCCACGAATCCGTCGGTCACCCCACCGAACTCGACCGCGTCTTCGGCTATGAAGCCAACTTCGCTGGCACCAGCTTTGCTACCACCGATCGCCTCGGCACGCTGCAATACGCCGCGCCCTGGGTAAACTTCAAATGCGATCGCACCCAACCTGCCGGTCGCGCAACGGTTGGCTTCGACGACGAAGGCGTGCCCGGTCAGGATTGGTACGTCGTCAAGGATGGCAGGTTGGTCGATTACCTGACCGATCGTGAAACCGCACAGCGCCTCGGCCGCAAGAGCAGCAACGGGTGCGCCGCCGCCGACAGTTGGGCTAGCGTGCCCATGGTCCGGATTCCCAACCTCGGGCTCGAACCCGGCCCCGACGGCGGCAGCCACACTGCCACCCTCGCCGAGGCAATCGCCGACACCCGCGAAGGCTTTTTAATCGACGGCGTCGGCAGCTTCTCCATCGACCAACAGCGGCGCAACTTCCAATTTGGCGGCGACGCCTTCTGGAAAATCGAGCGCGGGCGCATCGTCGGCATGGTCAAAAACCTGACCTACCATGCCATGACCACCGATTTCTGGAATAGTATCGACGCGATCGGACCGGCATCAGAGCGCGAGCAGAGCGGCACCAACATGTGCGGCAAAGGCGAACCAATTCAGGTCGCCCAGATGACGCACGCCTGCGTCCCTGTCCGCGCTCGCAACATCCGCATTGGTCGCGACTCCTAGGCCTACCGAGGCGATCGCCGGGTTTGTGCCCCAGCTCTCGCGGGACTCAACCGGTACTGAAGCGCACCTCAACGCAGTCGCCGACCTCCAACTGCAGGTGTTCTTTAGCACTGCCGCAGTTAACCGCCACTTCCACCCAGCCATGACTGCCGACGAGCGCCACCACCCCGCCCGGCGCGCGATCGCTGTAGGACCGACAGCCCGGCACGACTGTCCCCGACGGCAAAATTAGCGACCAGGCGCGATCGCTCACCGCCGCTGCCGACACGTTCGAAACCAAATTGCCGAATCCGTCAACGTACTGAATGCAGCCGCGCCATCCCGCCCGCATGCGTTCGACCGCCGCGACCGGTAAAGCAACCAATTCTGACACCGCGATCGCCGGACCGAGAGCCTTCAGCGGAACGCCGGTTGCAAGGTGCGCTCCCACCGGCGCGAAGATATCCCGACCGTGAAACGTCGCACTCGGCATGTCCGTGCCCCAATAGTGCGGTTCTGTTAATTCCACCGCAGCAATCGCCGCGCGCTCGGTTAGCACTCCGCTCAACAGACCGTTATCCGGACCGACTAGAAATCCACCATCGAATTGCACCGCGATCCCGCGCCGGGCAGTGCCTACGCCCGGGTCGACTACCGCGACGTGTACCGTGCCAATCGGAAAAAACGACACGGCGCTGGCCAAGGCAAACCGACCTGCTGCCACATCCTGTGCTGGAATGCGGTGGGTTAAATCCACCACGCCGACCTGCGGTGCCACCCGCGCGATCGCGCCTTTCATCATCCCAACATAGACATCGCAATCGCCGAAATCGCTGAGCAATGTCAAAAAGCCTCGACTCATTGCAGCACTCCTCGCGCGAACTTGTCTCCCATTCACCCTACGCTAGACCCGTCACCCGAGATAATCTCCAGAAAAAATAATCGGTTTGATATAATTTCAGTAACATCGGATACCTAAGTCGTCCGATCTTTTCAAGTTAAGACATACCTAATTATCAATCCCCTCAGAGGAGAACGCTCGATGGTATCTAGCAACCTACAAGAGGCTGCCAAGCTGGCTGCCGCCGTGCATCGCGATAGTCTGCGCAAAAATATCCAGCACCGCCTGACGATTGCCCGCAATGAGGGCAACGAGCGGCTGGTGCGCCAACTTGAAGCCGAAGCGAACTACCTGCGTCTCGGCTGAGATTCGCCTACCAATCGACCGCGACCGTTGAGATCCCCACAGGTCTCCAGCTCGCCGGACGTCTTGTGCGATGGAGATACAGAAGTCGTGAACTGTCGGCAGAATGTCGAGACGCGATCGCTTGCAACCAACCTCGCCCTCGTCCTCCCCTTCACGAGGAACCCGCTAAGGGCATTCTGCAAACCAACCGTTTCCAAGCTCCCTTCCCTTGGCGATGAACTTAAGGATGATCAGGATCGCGGAGGGGCATGCAAACACGTGGCGCGATTCTAAGCACATTCAGCTCGACGCTGGCTAGTGGGTCCGGTGATACCCCAAGGGAGCAGTCGCTTGGTCCTCACCAGTCGCTGTCCGTAGGCGTGCAGTCATGATAGCTGCTGGCAGCAGACAACCATCGATTCCTATCTTCGAACAACCACCAAACCCGAAACATTGATGGGAAGCGCGATCGCGCGCTATGCAACTATCCGTAACGTTCGTCCGCTGAAAATTGCCGTTGTCCGGGTGCCCGTGCTAGCCTACTGGCGTAGGCAAAGTGCGCGCACTCTGCTGTCAGTGTGATTGAGGGTTGTTTCCGGTTCTGAGTTGGTCTTCGCCGAGGGCAGCTCGTTTGCACCGGAAGCCTAGTTTCATCACGGTTTCGTGTTCTCGGAGAAGCTTAATGTCCATCTATGTCGGCAACCTGTCGTATGAGGCGACAGAACAGGATCTAAACGAGGTGTTTGCAGAGTACGGCTCGGTCAAGCGCGTGCACTTGCCCGTCGATCGGGAAACCGGTCGAATGCGAGGTTTTGGGTTCGTAGAGCTATCGAGCGAGTCAGAGGAAGATGCAGCGATTGAAGCGCTGGACGGAGCCGAATGGATGGGTCGGGTCCTGCGGGTTAATAAGGCGCGTCCGCGCGAGAATAACCGCGGTGGCAACGGTCGCTCTGGCGGACGGCAGGGCGGTTTTGGTGGCGATCGCTACTAAGTGACTCAATTGCCAAAAGTGCGGCAACGGCGCATTGTTTTGCAGTCGCTGCCGCTCTTTGGTTGTGGGCAATTTTTAACTGATATCGCGATTGGAAGGTGTTGGGGGGTAAACCGGGTGCCTCTGCGGTCCGTCCACACCCCCTAACGGTCGCGATGTTGCGAATGTGTGCCTGCTCGGTGATATGAGGTAAACCAGGAAAGACAAATTATTTTTTGGTTTGCGGTTTACCCCACCTCTTCGAGCCCCCACAATGGCGCACCCCCCATGATTGCCAAACGGCTCCAAACGTTTGAGTGATTTTTTTTCGATCTGGGTCTGCAGCGTCCTGGGTCGATATTGTGAGGATCCACTCACATCTGCGCTAACGTGAAAAAACCATCAGTAGGAGGACTGGAATGGCTCAGGTTACGGTCGGACAAAATGAAGGCATCGAATCGGCTTTACGTCGTTTCAAGCGGCAGGTATCTAAAGCCGGGATTTTTCCCGACCTTAAAAAGCATCGTTATTTCGAGACCCCGATTGAAAAGAAGAAGCGCAAGGCGATCGCGCGCCGTCGCCAGCGCCGTCGGGCCTCATCGCGGTATGGCAATAGCCGCCGCTAGCCTACCCGGACTAGACCGTTGGGTCTTCCGTCCGCTGTCGGTTGCTCCGGCGAGTGTTCGAGACATTCCGTCTCCATGCACTTGTTAGAGCCAGGATGCGATGGGCAGGGCAATCAGCGCAACACCGCCGAGCATCAGAGTCACCCTAAGGCTCGCTCGGCAAATTTTTTTGAAAAACAAGCAGCTGAAGAGTACGCTAGTGCGCGTAATAGCGATCGGCCGAGCAACTGTCGTCAGGTCAATTGCTTGCATTAATAGCAATACGTTCGCGCCTTGGAACAATCCGATGGGTGCCGAGCACGCACCATTTTGGGGGATTTTGGCCGAGTTGCCGCGCGTCTTCAGCAGTATCATCGGACACATGCCCGTGTCAATGAAACTGAAGTTGGCAAGTGTCTAGAACGTCTGCGGCGAGTTCACATGCCGACGAATTAAATTCTTGAGGTCAAGCTCTAGAAATAAACCACGAAATAACATCAGTTACTGACCTTGCTGCTGGCATAGGGCGCGAAACAGATCAATTACGCCGCGGGAGCGCGCGCTTGAGATTGAGCGTGTGGGAGCCGCCGACCATTAGCGCGACGCCAACTGTGTCGGGGAGTGTCAAGATTTAGACGGCCACGAGCGACAAGCCACCATTAGAACCACGAGCGACAATGCCGCCAATAGAAATAGTGGAGTTGAGATGACGAACGTGAAAGAGAGCGACAGGTCCGAGTAATTGAGTGCCCTAACTTAGGCAGTATCGACACGATGTTGGGACTTTCGCCACATGCCAGCGCTAGTGTAAAGCTATCTTCGAGCAGCGCCCATTTGATTTAGACAAGTTACGGTAACTGCAGAATCAAGACAAACCCCGCTATCTCGACTAGGCAACACCTTATTCGTCGATCTGAGCAAGGACCTGCTTGCTGGCTAAGTCCTTACTGGCTACGTCCTTAAACAACTCTCTGCAGGTCCTCATTGCGGCGAATGAGATCACCCCATAGGCGTTTCCTCCGCAAAGTACAGCCACCTTCTAGATGCCCCAAACGTGCAGGGTGCCGACTCAAGCAGGGCGCTCCCGATTCATTTGCAAGGTCTGGATAACTGCAACCCGGTGCACCTGTTCTTCGGTTTGCGATTGATTTGAACCCAACGTGATTACCGATAACCCAACTAGATTACAGAAAAGCGAGGAATGGAACGCTAACGAGTTCCCCGGTTGCCGCATCGCTGTTCGCGCCGCCAAAGGTCAGTTGCATCCCGGCAGCAGCAAGCTTGGTACGAACGTATGCAAGGGCGATCGCGCCATCTGCAGTCGGGACGACACTGGTTGCGATTCCGACTTTCTTGCCATCCTGCAGAATAGGCGTTCCCGGCGCGATCGGGGCAGCGAGCTGCACGCCCCACAACTTTTGTTTAACGCCATCATAGGTTTTGAGTCGCGCGATCGTTTCTTGTCCGATGTAACAGCCCTTATCGAACGAGATTGCCCTTAGCAGACCGGCTTCAAGCGGATTGTAGTCATCCGTAAGTTCGCTGCCTGGCATGGGGCGACCTTGGGTCACACGCAATCGTTCCCAGGCTCGATCGCCCAGCGGTCTGGCACCAACGGCAATACAGCACTCCCAAAACGTCCAGGCCGACTCGCGCGGCACGATCGCCGTAAATCCCGGCAACTCCAGTCCACATCCTGGGGAAATGCGAACAGTTGTCCCGCTCTTGAGAGTTAAGAGTCGGTGTGTTGCGGCTGGTAGTGCCACGGACTGCGGTGCATCGGGTCGGTCGGCATCGGCATTCAAAGACTCTTGCATCAGCCGACCGAGCAAGATACGACTGCCCGGTCCGACCGCATCGAAGACAGCAAAGTGCGCGGATACATCGTCGATCTCGACGCGATCGGCGGGAAACAGGTAGCGATCGAGCCATGCTGGCAAGGTTTGACAGCCCGAGGGCGATACTAATAGCAGGAGGGCGTCCTCAGTGGCGTAAACCGTCGCTAAGTCAATGGTTCGCGCGGTCGAGGTTACGAAGACCGTCTCGCAGCTCGTGCCCGGTTGCAGCTGCCGAATGTCGTTTGTACTTTGGTTGTGCAAGAATTCCAGGCGATCGTCGCCGGTAACGCGCAACAGGCCCCAATGACTTCGATCGGTCAGCGCCACTCCGTTCATCGCCGCTGCGATCGCCTCTTCGTCGCAACCGTAGCTGAGGACCCGACCGGTGTCGGGATCGAAGGTCCCTCCGGCTTCGGCCTGTAGCGTGTGAAGGTCTGTCATTGGCAGTAGGTTCTGGTGAATTAGGAGTTGGCAGAGGCAGCCGGGTGGAGTGCCGAGCATTACGGCACGCAGCAGGATCATAAAGCGATTTCCCAATCGCCTGCAATTCGCCCCACACTGCTTGTCAAGGATGCGCTCGCGGGTATTTCGAAGCCTGCAGGGCAACCATTCCTTGCCATCTACTTCCGTCGCAGGGTCGAGGAGATCGCAACGATCGTACTTGCTGCTAACCGCGATCCCCACACGTTTTGCGTAAATAATCTCAAACTTCATCACAGGCGTTTGGATGCGATCGCTAGACTAAAAGGAAAGGGAATTAAAGACTAAACGTAAAGGGAATAAATAACTGTCATGGGTGAAGCAATTTCGCAGCCAACGGCAGGCAGTTCGCGTACAGAACAATTTGTTCTTTGGTATGAAGATGTAGATCGCGATGATGCGGGTTTAGTGGGCGGTAAAAACTCCTCATTAGGCGAACTGATCCAACAACTCGTCCCTAAAGAAATAAATGTTCCTCGAGGATTCGCGACAACAGCCTTTGCCTATCGATACTACGTGCGCGTCACTGGAATCGACCCGCAACTTCGAGCGCTCTTTACCAAACTCGACGTCAATGATGTTGATAGTTTGCAGCGCTGTGGGAAGCAGGCACGCGCGCTCCTCCTCAACACGCCGTTTCCACCCGAGCTGAACGAGGCGATCGCCTCGGCCTATCGTCAACTCTGCGCATCCTATGGCGAAGAAACTGATGTTGCCGTGCGCTCTAGTGCAACGGCGGAGGATCTGCCCGATGCAAGTTTTGCAGGACAACAGGAAAGTTATCTGAACGTTCAGGGCGAGAAAAGCGTCCTAGCAGCCTGTCAGCGTTGCTTTGCCTCGCTGTTTACCAACCGCGCCATTTCCTATCGCGCCCATGGTAGGTTCGACCACTTTAGCGTCGCTCTTTCAGTTGGAGTGCAAAAGATGGTGCGCTCGGATTTAGCAACATCTGGCGTGATGTTTTCTATCGACACCGAAACGGGATTTCAAAATACTGCATTGATCACCGCTGGCTATGGTTTGGGCGAAAATATCGTGCAAGGGGCAATCAATCCTGATGAATATTTGGTCTTCAAACCGACGCTTGGAAGCGGTTTCTGTCCGATTCTTGACAAGCGCCTTGGCAGCAAGGAAATGAAGCTGGTCTACGACACGGGCGGGTCGAAGATGACCAAGAACGTGCCCGTGTCCGTTCGGGATCGCGAGCGTTTCTGCCTGAGCGACGACGAAATTTTGCAGCTCGCGCGCTGGGCCGTGGAGATCGAGCAACACTACTCGCGCGATCGCTACACGCCGATGGACATCGAGTGGGCGAAGGACGGTCGCACGGGCGAACTCTTCGTCGTCCAGGCACGACCGGAAACCGTCCAGTCGCGCAAGAGTGGCAACGTACTCAAGACCTATCTCCTCAAGGAACGTGGCGAGGTGCTCGCGACCGGGCGCAGCATCGGCGAGGCGATCGGTCAGGGAAACGCGCGCGTTATTCCCAATGCCGCCCAAATGCATCTCTTCCAGCCGGGTGAAGTGCTGGTGACCAGTCGCACCGATCCCGATTGGGAACCGATCGTGAATGTGGCAAGTGCGATCGTTACCGATCGCGGCGGGCGAACCTGTCATGCCGCCATCATCGCCCGCGAGCGCGGCATTCCAGCGGTGGTCGGCAGCAACGATGCCAGCAAGGTTATTCAAACTGGTCAGGACATCACTGTTTCCTGTGCCGAAGGCGATGACGGCTACGCCTACGCCGGACTGCTGCCATACGAAATCGAGGAACGCGAACTCGGCGATCTGCCGCGCACGCGCACGAAAATTTTGCTTAATATTGCCAATCCCGAGCGCGCTTTTGCCCAATCGGTTCTACCGTGCGATGGCGTTGGGCTGGCGCGTTTGGAGTTCATCATTGCCAACCACATCCAGGCACATCCACTGGCGCTGCTGAACTTCGATACCCTCGAAGACCCCATCGCCAAAGACCAAATTGCCCGCCTGACGTGTCATTACGACAACAAGCCGGAGTATTTCGTCGATCGCCTGGCCCGGGGCGTGGGCGCGATCGCAGCCGCCTTCCATCCGCGCCCGGTCATCGTGCGCTTGTCGGACTTTAAAACTAACGAGTACGCGCATTTGCTGGGCGGCAGTGCCTTCGAGCCAATTGAAGACAACCCGATGTTGGGTTGGCGCGGTGCGTCGCGTTACTACGACCCGCGCTATCGCGAGGCATTTGCCCTGGAATGTCAGGGGTTATGGCGCGTGCGCGAATATATGGGTTTGACTAATGTCATTCCGATGGTGCCGTTCTGCCGCACCCCGGAAGAAGGGCAGCAGGTAATAGACGAGATGGCGCGTAACAAATTAGTACGAGGTGAAAACGGTTTACAGGTGTATGTGATGGCCGAGCTACCGAGCAATATTGTCCTGGCTGACGAGTTTGCCGAGATCTTCGACGGCTTTTCCATCGGCTCCAACGACCTCACACAGCTCACGCTCGGGCTCGATCGCGACTCCGCCCTCGTGGCGCACCTATTCGACGAGCGCAACCTCGGGGTTCGGCGCTCGATCCAGTCGCTGATCGAAACCGCGAAAGCCAAGGGGCGCAAGGTCGGCATCTGCGGCCAAGCGCCTAGCGACTACCCAGAGTTCGCACGCTTCTTGGTCGAAGCTGGCATCGACTCCATCAGCCTCAATCCCGATTCCGTCCTGAATACGTTGTTGACCGTCGCTGACGCCGAACGGCAGTAGGGGATTGCAACGAACGCAAACCTTTGTGTAGCCAGCTCAGCAATTGCTTGGACCACTCTGTAAGGCAACCTGCCAAGCATCGACTCGACAGGTCGCCCTGGAGAGGATCGCCCGGGATTGATGCGATCGCGTGCTATTAGGCAATCAACTCCTTCACTTTGGCCGCGATGCCGTCGGAGTCGATGCCCTGGTGCGGGAACTGCTCCCACAGGCCGCCGCAGCCTTCGTGGTACGTGCCCAAGTAAGCGTACTTCGGACTGTAGCCGCGCTCTAGGAGCCAAGAGCCGAAGCGGCTGCCCAGACCCGTGCGGCGGTTGAAGGCTTCTACCACCAACACGAAGGGTGCCTTGCCGACCTTCGCCATCATGTCTTCATCGACAACGTTGAGGGTGGACTTGTTGATCAGCCCTACATCGATGCCCGCTTGCTTGAGGCGATCGACAGCGTCCACCGCGCGATACAGCCCGTCGCCGAAGCTGACGACATAGCCGGCTGTGCCTTCGCGGACGACCTCGTCCTTGCCGGGCGCGAAGGTGTAGTCATTGCCATACAAGAGGTTACCGTCGGCATCGAGCAGGCTCGGCACCTTGGAGCGCGTCGAGAAAATAAAGCGCATGCCGGGGTTGGAGAAGACCGCGCGCACACAGGCGCGCATCTGACCCGAATCGGCGGGGAAATACAGGCGAGTTTCGTAACCGTCATCGAGACCGTTGTCGGCAAACATATTGTTCAAACCGAAGTGGCAAGTGTTGTCCGCCATGTCATCGATGCCCGCATGGGAGAAGTGGCACAGGAGGTTCGAGAAGTTCAGGCGTGCCATCGTGATCTCCGAGATGCACATCTCCAGAAAAGCGCTGAAGGTGGCAAAGATGCCTTGCTTGCCAGCCGCCATGCCGAAGCCCGCTGCCAGGGAGAGGTTGCCGCGCTCCATTATGCCGCCGCTGACGAAAATCTCGGGGTGCGCCGTACGGATTTGCTGGAGTCCGCACGACCCTTCGAGGTCGCTATCGACAACGAGGTTGTTCTTGCGCGCTTCGGGGGTCATGGCGTTGAGGATTTCCACAACCGTGTCGCCGAAGATATTGCGGTTCGAGCCCTTCTTGCCGTCGGAACCGATGTAGGTGTAGGAGGGCTTGGGCTTTTCAACGCCTTTGAGATAATTGACGGCGTCGGTCAGTCCGCGTCCTTCCAGGTACTGCAGCGCGAGGTCGACTGAAATGACATCGTGACCGTGGGTTTTGCCCTCGAGACCGGCGATGCCGGGGCACATCTTACGCTTGTTCATGACAGCGACCGGACCGTCGGCAGTGACGGCTTGGCACATGCGCGCGTAGAGACTGTCGAGGTCTTCACCATCACCCGTAAGGATTTGGAGGCCGAAGGCACCGAGGACTTTTCCGAGGTCGAAACCGGTCATGTATTGCGAGGGGTGGCCCGCGATAGTAACATCGTTATCGTCGATGAAAAGTTTGACGTTGAGGTTGCCAGCAACGGCGGCACGGGCAGCTTCGGCATCATTACCTTCCTGCTGGGAACCGTCCGAGCCGAGGCAGCAGACGACTTTCTCGGGGTTGGCGTAGGCAACCCCGTTGACGTACGGCCACATATGTCCGAGACGGCCGGAGCTGAACTTGACACCCGGGGTCAAGCCGAGTTCGGGGTGACCGGGCAGTTGCGAGTGGGCTGCGCGGTAGCTTAGCAGGCGCTCGGCAGGCAGATCGCCGTAAATGGCAGCCATCAAATACTGCGTTGCAACGCGGTGACCGGCTTCGTCGAAGAAGACCGGCACGAACATCTCCGGCTTGCCTCGGAAGAATGCATCGAGAATCATGACTTCGGGAACGGTATCGAAGGGACCGCCCGTGTGACCGCCGACGCCGCGCGCCGCGCCGGTGGCAGTGAAGAAGACGATCGCGTCCCGGCACAGCTGGATGTTGGCTTGGAGGGTGCTGCGTTGGGCATCGGTAAGCGTCGTGACGGCCGGGTCGAGCGCGAGAGGCTGAAACGCCGCGAGGTCGATCGGAAAGGCAGCTTTAGCAACGGTCATAGGAATTTCTCCTGGGCTGATCTGGAGCGCATCTCCTTTGCAGGATAGTGGGCGATGTCGACTGCTTACAAGCGCGATCGCGATCGCCTCGAGTTGCAAAGCGCACGAGCAGTTGGCAGTTGCTTCAGCGGCAAGGTTCCAGAAACTCGATTGGCTATGGAGCGCCGGCTATCGATCGCGGAATATGCTAAATCTCGGTCCCGGCAGTAAAAGCACCGGCCGCAGCATCGATCGCGCCCACCTGCAGCACTTGCACTACCTCGCCGGCCGCGATTGCGGGCTGTCCCAGCGGCACCACAGCCAAACCGTTTGTCCCGGCAAGGTTAATGAGGTTGCCCGAGCTGTGGCTCCCTCCTGCCAGCGAGAAGGTCAGCTCCCCCGCCGCGATCGCCAGCCGACCCCACAAATAGGTTTCGCGCCGACCGGCTCCACACAGATTGTCGCGCGTGCGAGCGGGGACAAATAGCGGCTGCCAGCCGCAGCGGCGTCCGGAGAGTTTCCGCAGTGCAGGTCCAACGAAACGCCAGCAGCTCGCCAGCGCCGAGACCGGGTTGCCCGGTAGACCGAAGTACAGGCAAACGCGATCGTCGGAAGTAAAGGTGGCAACCGTCAGGGGTTTGCCGGGTTTGATCGCAACGGCACGCACGTGCAGGGTGCCGCCCAGTTCTGCCAGCACTTGTTCAACATAGTCGTACTCGCCGACCGAAACCCCCCCGGTCGAAAGCACCACATCGGCAGTGGCAATCGCGTGGGCAATCGCGCCCCGCAAAGCATCCGGGCGATCGGGAATGATGCCAAAACGCAGGGGCACTCCGCCGTTCTGAGCGACCCATGTTGCCAGTGCGTGTTGATTGGAGTCGACGATCTGCGCGGGCTGAGGTGAGACGCCAGGGGCAACCAGTTCGTCGCCAGTTGAAAAGATCGCTACGCGCGGCCGTCGGTAGACGAGTGCTTCCGTGTGCCGCGCGACGGCCAGAACCGCAACTTCCGGCGGTCCAAGTAACGTGCCCGGGGAAAGCAGCGGCGTTCCGGCGCGATAGAACGAAGCGCGCGTGCGGACAAAGGTATGAGGCGGCACGGGCTCCCAGACAGCAACGCGATCGCCTTCGCGCCGCGCGTTTTCCTGGATGACGATCGCGTCAGCCCCGTCGGGCAACATGCCGCCGGTAAAGATCCGCGCCGCTTCACCCGGATCGAGCGACGCACGCGGCATGCGTCCGGCTGGAATCTCCTCGACAACTCGCAACCACCTTGGCTGCTGCGGACTGCAGTCTTTTAGGTCGGCTGCCCGAACGGCATAGCCATCCATAGCCGAGTTGTCCGCAGCAGGAAAATCATCGGCGCTGACGATCGGCTCGGCCAGCACGCGCTCGACCAAAGCATCCAGACCAGCAACTTCGCACTCGCGCAGCGGTGCGACCAATCCGAAGACAATCGCTTCGGCCTCGGCAACGGAAATCGGTGGGCTCATGGGCAGGTGCGGCTGTTAAGACGGACCCGATTGTAGTGCGCGTTTGTCCCAGTCCGCAGTAGTTGCGGAAGTTTTGTGCGCGATCCCGGCGAATGGCGATCGTTTTCCCCCTTCTCGAGCTCTGTGCGCAATCGTTCGGGTTTTATAATTAATAACAAGATGGATCTGGCTTTTAAAGCAGCATCCCGCGAACCACAGCGATATGCGGCCGAACAGCGTGGTCATGTGCCACCGATTGATGGTTGGTGCGACAGAGGAACATCAAGGGAACGGTAAGCTATGTCCGATCAAATGGAACTGACTCCTACCAACGTTGAGAAAGTGCTCGACGATCTACGACCGTACCTGATGGCCGATGGCGGCAATGTCGAACTCGTCGAGATCGACGGTCCGGTCGTACGTTTGCGCTTGCAGGGAGCGTGCGGCTCTTGCCCCAGTTCGGCGATGACTCTGAAGATGGGCATCGAGCGCCGCTTGTGTGAATTCATCCCCGAGATTGCCGAGGTACAGGCCGTCGCGTAGTACTGACGGCCGCTCTACGGCTCGAACCTCTCCCGACCGGGTTGGCGATCGCCAACCCGGTTTTTTGGTTTGCTCGGGCGCTCGATTGACCCGCAATCGCAGGCGCGTCCGATAACCAGCTGCGGCCGATTCGACACATCACTGTGAGTGCTGCCTAGATTTTTCACTATTGTTAGGATTGTGCTGCCCGAGGAGCGTGCATGAACCATCCGCTTTACATCGCGTTTATCTGGCATCACCACCAACCCTTTTGTCATACCCGCGGTCCGGGCAGCGCGACTGCCCAGTATGGCTTGCCCTGGGCGCGCCTGCACGGTATCAAGGACTATCTCGACTCAGCGCTGCTGCTGGAGCGCTATCCACAGCTGCATCAAACGGTTGGCTTTTCGCCGGCGCTCTTACAGCAACTCGGCGATTATGCAGGCGGTATGGCAATCGATCCGTATCTAGCCGCAACTCTGACGCCGGCCGAGCAACTCGACATCGAGACGCGCGCGTTTATCGTCGATCGAGGCTTTGATGCCTGCTACCGCACGCTCGTGGCACCCCACCCGCGCTATGCCGAACTATACGACTGTCGCGTCCAACGCGGTCGGGCTTGGTGTTTGGAGCATTGGACGCCCCAGGATTACAGCGACCTACTGGCATGGCAGAACCTGGCGTGGTTCGACCCGCTGTTCTGGGACGAGCCGGACATTGCCGCCTGGCTGCAGCGCGGTCGCGGTTTTACCCTCAGCGATCGCCAGCGCATCATCTCCAAACAGCGCGAGCTAATCGGCCGCATCGTCCCGCAACACAGCCGGATGCAGGCTGCCGGCCAGCTCGAACTGATTGTCAGTCCTTACGGTCATCCACTCTTGCCGCTGCTACACGACACCGATCTCGCGCGTGCCGCCCTGCCGGACCTGCCGTTGCCGCAGTCGCGCTTTCGCCGACCGGAGGACGTCGCCCGTCATTTGGATAAAGCTCGAGACTGCAGCGTCGAGTACTTCGGATACAAGTCGCACGGGCTGTGGCCTCCTGAGCTGGCAATTGCTCCAGACATACTGCCTGCGATCGCGCGCAGCGGCTTTCGCTGGTTCTGTTCGGACGAGACGGTGCTGAGCCGGAGCATGCAGCATCCGTTTCACCGCAACGATGCCGGCCGCCTGCGCGAACCGGAGTTGCTCTACCGACCCTATCGGTTGGCAACACCGGTGGGAGAGTTGACGGCAATCTTCCGCGATCGCTACTTGTCGGACCTCATTGCCTGCACCTACAGCACCTTATGTGCAGGTGCTGCTGCCGACGACCTGCTCGGCCATCTGGAGGCGACCGCGCGCGAACGGCACCGTAGCCTCGACGGCAGGCCGTGGTTGGTTGCGATCGCCCTTGATAGCAGCAGCGTTTGGGAACGCTATGACCGCGACGGTCTGACGTTTCTGACTGCGCTCTACGACCGGCTACAGCGCAGCACTGTCCTCGCACCGGTGACAGTAGCAGAGTACCTCGCGCGGTTTCCCCCACAGACGACGTTGCAGCCGCAAGGCTTGAAAAGCGGTTCCCGGATCCGCGGCGACCTTGCCACCTGGATCGGCACCCCCATCAAAAATCGTGCCTGGGACTTGCTGGCAGCTGCGCGTTCGCTTCTCGCCGAACGTCCGGAAGCCACGGAAGCAAACAACCGCGATGCTTGGGAGGCGCTCTATGCTGCTGAAGGCTCGGATTGGTTCGCGCGCATCGGGGCAGGGCAGACAACGGGCAGCGACACGATCGCCGACTGTCTCTTCCGCGAACACCTGACTGCGATCTACCGCGCGCTCAATCATCCCGTGCCGCCGGAACTCCGGCGCCCGCTCGTCCCACCACCATCAACCGACCCCGTGCTGCCGCAAGGTAGCCGTTCTCCTGCAGGGGCAGGCAGCAGCTTCCACTTTGCCTGGGAAAACGCCTGGCGGATCGATCTCAAAACGGGCGAGTCACCGCATCGACTCAGTCGCGTCCGTAGCCTGCAGTACGGTCTCGATCGCTTGCAATTCTATCTGCGCCTAGATTTTGCAACCGACGCGCAGCCGGGCGTAAACTTCCCCTCAGAGCTGCATCTGTTGTGGTTTTATCCCGGCGTGTCCCACGCCATCAGTCCAGCTCCGATCGCCGAGCTTCCGGACCGCGCCCCTCTCAACTACCTGTTCCGCCATCATTTGGGAGTGGACTTGCTGGCAAACTCGGTTTGGTTTGAGGAAGCGGGCGAGCGCTACACCTGGCAGCCGCGGCACAGCCGCGCGCGCGTGACGTGCGATCGCGGTTTGGAAGTTGCTTTACCGTGGGGGGATTTACCTGCCGCTCCCGAGACAATGATGCAGATGGCGATCGTCCCAGCTGATAGTGGCATCTACCGCGGGTGTTTTCCCAACATCGAACTGGTTCCCTTACGGGTTCCGTAAGCGCGCGCAGCCGGGCACCCCAGAATGGCATTCTTCGCTAGTCGGTGCATGCAGAGGAGCGGGCCGGGCGCGTGTCGCTGACAACGCGACCGTAGTCGAGGGCGATCGTGCGGTCGGCGCAGTGGAAATAGCGGTCGTCGTGACTGATGGCGATGACGGTTTTGCCGCGATCGCGCAGTTCCGGCAACAACTGCTCGTAGAACACGGCGCGAAAGTGCGGGTCTTGGTCGGCAGCCCACTCGTCAAAGACATACATCGGTCGATCTTCAAGATAGGCAACGAGCAATGCTAAGCGCTTGCGCTGCCCTTGAGAGAGTTGTGTGGTCGATAATCGCCCGCGCTCGATCTGCACCTTGCCGTCGAGTTGCAAGGTCTGCAAGTACTTCAAGGCCCGTGCGTCGAGGTCGGGCTCGTCAAATCCCAACAGGCGCTCGAACAGATAAAAATCTGCGAACACGGCTGAGAAATGCTGCCGGTACCAATCGCGATCGCCGGACTCCACGCGATCGCCGTCGAAGTAGATAGCACCCGCACTCGGAACGTAAAGTCCCAGAAGAAGCTTCGCTAACGTGGATTTTCCGCTCCCGTTCCCGCCGACGATGAAGACAACTTCACCGGGATGAAGCGTCAGGTCGATCGGCCCGAGCGCGAACTCGCTGCCGTCAGTCCCGCGGTAGGTGTAGGCTGCCGCACGCAATTCGAGCGTTTGCCAGCGCGATCGCGGCGCACGTGTCACGCTTGCTACTTCCGCACCGTCTTGAAGTTGTAATTTCAGGGCTTCGAGGTTCTGTAATGCAACGCTGGCGCGACTCACCAACGGCAATTTGTTGACGATGTTTTCCAGCGGACCGACCACAAAGGCAAAGGTCACAACGAAACCGGCAATCGCTTCGGTATCGATCGCGAACGCCTGAGGCAACGCGAACAAAATCAACCCGATTGCTACGAAAAAGATCGACTTGCCCCAACTGTCGGTGGTGGCAAACAAAATCAAGCCGCGCGCGCTCAGCAAGCGGTAGCGATCGGCCGTCGCGCGCAGGTCGGCCGTCAAGAAATCCGTGCGCCCGCGCGCGTGCAGCTTCAGTTCCTTGATCCCACCCGTTAGGGCAGCAAACTGTCCGAACAGCACGTCCTGGAGCGATCGCGCCTGCGCCAGCAACCCACGCCCGCGTCGCAGCAGCCAGCGGCAGCTGTATCCTGCAACTACTGCCAGTCCCATCACCCCCAGAAATACCCAGCCCGACAGCCAGGCAATGTAAGCAAAACAGCCTGCCACCACTGCCAGACTGATGCCTACGGGTGGCAGTAGGTACACCGCCGTGGCAATTGCCTGCACGTCCTCGGTCAGCCCGGCCAGCAAGCGGGGCGTACCCAAGCACTCCAGTTGCCGCAAGTCGGAAGCCAGAATCTGCTGGCTGAGCTGTACCTGGAGCGCAAACACCGAGTCTTGGGAGAGGCGTACCAGCAACACCCGCGCTAAGACGCTTGCGAACAGCGAGGCGATCGCCAGCACGATGAAGCTAGTGGCGTAAGCGATCGGGTTACCCGTCGCTTCACCGAGCTGACCGATGGCGGCATTGACAAGGGCGATTGCGCCGGCGGTGCAGACACCTGCTAACACGCTAGTTGCCAGAGCTAGGGTCGCTGCCCGCGCTGACGATCGCCATAGAAACTGAATTAAGTTCATCCAGCCGCACTCAACCGCCGAGCTTGGCTTTCACCAACGCTTGGATTTTCTGACCGTCCGCCCGCCCTTTCAGCTCTTTCACTAGCGGACCCATGACCTTACCCAGATCTTTGGCCGTCGATGCGCCGGCTTTCGCGATCGCCGCATCGACGGCGGCAGCGATTTCGTTGTCGGACAGTTGCTGGGGCAGATAGGTCTCGATGACTTCCAGCTCTTGTGTTTCTTGTTGGACTAGGTCATCGCGACCGGCTTGGCTGTATTGTGCGATGGAATCGCGACGTTGCTTTGCTTGCTTGGTTAATAGCTCGAGTTCGTCCGTTTCGCTGAGTGCGTCTTTGCCCTCGGCACGCAGCTCTATTTCCTTTTCCAGCAAAGCTTTCTTGATCCCGCGCACGGCTTCCAGACGCACCTTGTCCCGCGCCTTCATGGCCGCTTTGATATCGTCTCCCAGACGATCTTTCAAGCTCATCGTCAATTCACTCCAATGCACGGGCTAATTATATCGAGTTGCCGCGATCGCCCTCGAGTCCTCAGAAGGCAGCCACCAGCTGAGCGCCGCGCGCCTGTAGTTCCGCGCTTCGCTCGCCCGATAATCCGGGGTTATCACCGAAGCACGCGCCGACCAGCTGCGCGCCGCTGAAATTGGTATCGCTGAGATTAGCCGCTGTGAGATCGGCTCCCCGCAGGTCCGCTCCGCTCAAGTTGGTCAGCGCCAAACCGGCTTTGTGGAGATTCGCCCCGCGCAGGTCAGCCGCGCCGAGATACGCACCGCTGAGGTCGGCACCGCTGAGCTTAACCGCTCGCAGATCGGCTTCGTTGAAATCCACATCGTTCAGTTCGGCACCGCGGAGGTTCGCCCGCGCCAAGTTGGCACCGGCCAGGTCCAACCCGCTCAGCACCACCCCGCGCAGGTTGGCTCCGGCAAAGTCGTGAAGCGGATCGAGTTCCGCCCGCTCGCAGAGTGCCTGGAATTCGTCGGTCGGCACATCGGCGATCGTGGCTAGGAGCGTCCCGACCCAAGCTTCGTCAGCCAGCGGCACCAGCTCCGAAGCACGCTCTGCCGGGATGAAGTCGGGGCCGATAGAGACACTGGTCAGGGTGGGATTCTGCATGTCCCAGAGCGCAAGAGCCAATCGTCGTAGCAGAATGGCATGGGCATTGGGGCGAATGTCGTGTCGCCACAGTCCGTCTGCGGCTAAAAGCTGCAGGTCGTTGCGCGTGACGATTAAGTGCGCTTCTGCCTGCCAAGGACGCTTGCCCGAACGCGGCAGCAGCGTGACCCGTACGTCCTTTTCTTCTCGTTGCAGGTACGTTTCATCTGCCGCGAGCGTTAGCTCCCATCCCCAACTGCCCTCATCAGCGACGATCGTCTCGGCAGCACCCAATACAGCCCGTATGGTTTCGCCCGCATCCGGCAAGCGGGCCTCTGCAGCTTTGAGGACAAGTCGACAGCCTTTAAGGACTGCGATCGCGCGACCGGTTGCGATCGCAACGGGCTGACTGTCCAGTTTGAAATTGAGCCGCAGCGCGATCGTCCCGCCAGAGTTAGACTGACCGCCCAGAGCCAGACGGACGCAATGAGACTGAGGAAGCTTCAGCATGGTCGTTACCGCACAGCAAATCTTGTTTCGATCCTGCCACGTGCCCGCGTTAACCGCACTCACTGATACTTATGGGCTGCAGTCGGAGCATCGGTGATGCAGACGCCGTTGGCGCGATGGCCGTCGATACCTGGGAGCCCTTCCTAGTGCAAACCTTGATAAAAACGCTCGGACTGCTGCGGCGTCAGCCAAGGGGCCGCACTGCGCTCATCTGGAGATGGTGGCGGCTCGGCTGAGTTGCCGTTTGAGTTCGCTCGACCGGGCTTGATGTCGGGAAGAACGTAGGCGTGACGGTTGGCATCGTAAGCCAGCACCTCGCCCGTCACGATTTGATATACCCAGGCATGCAAGTGCAACCGCCCTTGATGGAGTTTCGAGCGGATCGAAGGATAGGTTCTCAAGTTTTCGATCTGCGTCAGCACGTTCTCGGCAACCGCGATGTCCGATTCTTCCTCGCGATCGCAGTCGGAATAGTTATCCACCAAAATCTGGAGCGTGGCAGCGGCATGGCGCAGCCAGTCGTAGACTTGCGGGAAGTCAGATTCGAATTTTGGCCAGTCGAGCAAGCCCTTCATGGCACCACAATGCGAATGGCCGCAAACGACATTTTGCTCGAAACCCAAGATTACACTGCGTACTCGATCGTCGCCCCCTCACCGCTGTTTGCAGCACCGTAGGGTGGAATAATGTTGCCAGCGTTGCGGATGACAAACAACTCGCCGATTTCAGCACTCGCAATCGGGTTTGGATCGACACGCGAGTCAGAGCAAGCAACGAACAAGACGCGCGGATTCTGACCGTGTGCGAGCTGCTCGAACAGATCTTGATGTTCGCTGAAATAATTGCTCTGAAAATTGCGGACTCCTGCAACCAACTTTTTCACGGTGCTATTGCTCCTAGCTCTGGGGCACAGCTCTGTAGCGATCGCTTATGGATCTCTCGCGCAAGAGGAGAGTCGCGAATACGCGATCCCAGATGAATCTTATACCAATTTGCAGGATGCCTACGCCAGATGGTGCTAGCGAGCCCCGGGAGTAAAAGTTCCCGAGCTGCCATTTGTCGCAGCACTTCCTAGAGTTGGTATTACCTGCCAGCGGCCCCTCAGTAAAATCCCCTACAAGAAAAGCTCCTGCAACAGCAGGAGCTTTTGAAAATTGCTTTGAATTGCTTCGACAATCGCGCAGGGGCGATCGCCCACTCGGTCTAGTCGAGTTCGCCCATCGACAGCACTGGCTCGGTCTTGCGATCGATGCCCTTCTCGAAGCCAGCTGCCGCTGCACGGGCGCGACCCGAGTGCCACAGGTGACCGACCAAGAAGAAGAATGCCAGCACGAAGTGCGACGTGGCCAACCAAGCGCGCGGCGAGACGTAGTTGAAGGAGTTAATCTCCGTAGCCACGCCACCCACCGAGTTGAGCGAGCCCAACGGCGCGTGCGTCATGTACTCAGCCGAACGACGAGCCTGCCAGGGCTGGATGTCGTTGCGGATCTTGTCGATGTCGAGGCCGTTCGGGCCGCGCAGCGGCTCCAGCCAAGGACCGCGGAAGTCCCAGAACCGCATCGTTTCGCCACCAAAGATGATCTCGCCAGTCGGAGAGCGCATCAGGTATTTACCCAAGCCCGTCGGACCCTGCGCGGATGCAACGTTAGCACCCAGACGCTGGTCGCGAATCAAAAAGGTCAGTGCCTGAGCCTGCGATGCCTCGGCTGCCGTCGGACCGTAGAACTCGCTCGGGTAAACGGTGTTGTTGTACCAAACCATGATCGATGCTACGAATGCCATCAGCGAGACAGCACCGATACTGTAAGACAGGTACGCTTCACCGGACCAAACAAACGCACGCCGCGCCCAAGCAAAGGGCTTGGTCAGGATGTGCCAAATACCGCCCCCAATGCAGATGATGCCGACCCAGATGTGACCGCCGATCACGTCCTCCATGTTGTCGACGCCGACGATCCAGCCGTCGCCGCCAAAGGGAGATCCAACCAGGTAGCCAAAGATGGTTGCGGGGTTCAGCGTCGGGTTGGTGATGACGCGCACGTCACCGCCGCCAGGAGCCCAAGTGTCGTAGACACCTCCGAAAAACATCGCCTTAAACACCAGCAGCAGCGCGCCGATGCCAAGCACGACTAGGTGGAAACCCAAGATGGTGGTCATCTTGTTCTTATCTTTCCAGTCGTAGCCGAAAAAGGACGAGTACTCTTCCAACGTCTCGGGTCCGCGCAGGGCGTGGTAAATACCACCCAAGCCCAGTACGGCAGACGAGACGATGTGCAATACGCCGACTACGAAGAAGGGAAAGATATCGGTCACTTCACCGCCCGGACCGACACCCCAACCAAGGGTGGCGACGTGCGGCAGCAGGATAAAACCCTGTTCGTACATGGGCTTCTCGGGCACGAAGTGTGCGACCTCAAACAAGGTCATCGCACCTGCCCAGAAGACGATCAGACCGGCATGAGCGACGTGTGCGCCCAGCAGCTTGCCGGACAGATTGATAAGGCGAGCATTACCAGACCACCAAGCGAAACCAGACGTTGCCTGATCCCGCCCGTATCCGGCGTAATTAGAGAGCGTTACCACGGGGCAATACCTCCTCGGGGAATACAAAGTTCTCGTGCGGCTGGTCTTGCGGTGCCATCCACGCCCGCAGACCTTCGTTCAACAGGATGTTCTTCGTGTAGAACGTCTCGAACTCCGGGTCCTCCGCTGCGCGGATTTCCTGCGACACGAAATCATACGCCCGCAGGTTCAGTCCCAGTCCGACCACGCCTACCGCACTCATCCACAGTCCCGTTACCGGCACGAACAACATGAAAAAGTGCAACCAGCGCTTGTTCGAAAACGCGATTCCGAAAATCTGGCTCCAGAATCGGTTCGCCGTCACCATCGAATACGTCTCTTCCGCTTGCGTCGGGTTGAACGCTCGGAACGTATTCGAATCCTCACCGTCCTCAAACAGCGTGTTCTCTACCGTCGCACCGTGAATCGCGCACAGCAGTGCACCACCCAGGATGCCAGCTACACCCATCATGTGGAACGGATTCAGCGTCCAGTTGTGGAAGCCCTGGAGGAAAAGAATGAAACGGAAAATTCCTGCTACCCCGAAGCTCGGCGCGAAGAACCACGACGATTGCCCCAGCGGGTACATCAGAAACACGCTCACGAACACCGCAATCGGTCCGCTGAACGCAATCGCGTTGTACGGACGGATGCCGACCAGACGCGAAATCTCGAACTGACGCAGCATGAAGCCAATCAGACCGAAGGCACCGTGCAGGGCCACGAACGGCCACAGACCGCCCATCTGGCACCAGCGGGTGAAGTCCCAGTTAGCTTCCGGACCCCACAAGAAAAGCAGGGAGTGACCGAAAGCGTCAGCCGGGGTGGAGACGGCAACGGTGAGAAAGTTGCAGCCTTCGAGATAAGAAGACGCCAGCCCGTGGGTGTACCAGGAGGTGACGAAGGTGGTGCCGGTCAACCAGCCGCCGAGCGCCATGTAGGCACAGGGGAACAGGAGCAGACCGGACCAGCCGATGAAGACGAAGCGGTCGCGCTTGAGCCAGTCGTCAACGAGGTCGAACAGACCCCGCTCCGCGACTGGCCGTCCTACTGCAATGGTCATTGTGTCAAACCCTCTTGCTGAAGCAATAATTTGCAAGATTCCTTAAAGAAGGACTTCATATCTCCAGGATAATAGACCTGTCTGCCTGAAGGTAGAGAGGCGATCCAGAGCGTTTGCCGCCTGTGCTGGCGATGCTCTCATCTTCCACAGCACTCTCTGGGCGAGAGTTCAACTGCTATGAGAGTGAGTCCCCCTTAACTTTTTTTAACGTTATCACAAGTTCTCCTAATCCTTGCACGCCTTAAAACTCCGCGCAAGTTGGGCTGCGGCTGCGTCTTGATGAGAGCGTCCGCAATCATGCCAGGCAGCGATTGCGCTAAGGGCGGCGCGCAAGAGTTTGCTCCATGACTCACAATGGAGCTGATCGCGATCGCCCCGGTCAGTTGCGCTAGGCGATCGCTGCTGTGAAGAGAAAGAGAAATCGGATCGGGACCCTATGAGTGCTGCTATAACGACCGATCGGCTGCTGCGTCAGACGGTACAGGGCTCGCGGCGTGCGAGTAACTATCTGTGGGCGGTGGTGACGGCGATCGGGGGTATCGGATTTTTCTTGGCCGGGCTATCGAGCTACTTCCACGTCAATTTGTTGCTGGTGAGCGACCCACGGGGCTTGCAATTCATTCCACAGGGGATTGCACTGTTGTTCTACGGTACGGTCGGGAGCGCGATCTCGCTATATCAATGGCTGACTATTCTGTGGGATTTGGGCAGCGGCTACAACGAGTTCGACAAGGATGCTGGAACGGCGACAGTGTTCCGGTGGGGGTTCCCAGGCAAGAACCGCCGTATCGAAATCTCGGTGCCGCTGGACGATGTGTTGGCGGTATACGCCGATATTAAGGAAGGGCTGAACCCCAAGCGATCGCTATACCTGCGAGTTAAGAACCGGCAGCCAATCCCGCTGACGCGCGCGGGTGAGCCGCTGCCGCTTTCGGACCTGGAAAGCTGTGGAGCGGATTTGGCACGGTTCCTAGGGCTGCCGCTGGAAGGCTTGTGAGCCCGTTGCCCACTGTCGCGATCGCGGTTCGAGCGATACGGGCACGCGGACGTGTCGACTGGGTGTTAATTTGTTGAGATCGTTGCGAAGTTGCGAGCTGGGATGAGGACTCTAATGAAGATGCGTGTTGCACGTTGGTTGGCGATCGCGATCGCAATGCTGTGGTCTGGGGCGCTGGCGGCATGTGGCTCGACTCCGGAAGCCACGGCAGTAGGAGAGACGGCAGCATCGACAGAGATCGCGAATAATTTTGCGGGAGTCGATGTCGAGCGACTGCCGCGACTGCAGGGAACCGCAACGGTAGAAATGGTCGTAAAGGGGCAGCCGATCGCGATCGAGGTCGATGGCGACGCCGCACCGATCACGGCCGGCAACTTCGTCGACTTGGTCGATCGCGGGTTTTATGACGGACTGACATTCCACCGTGTCGTGCGCGAGCCACAACCATTTGTAGTTCAGGGTGGCGACCCAACGGGGACTGGAACGGGCGGGTTTATCGATCCCGAAACGCAGCGCGAGCGGCAGATTCCGTTGGAGATTAAGGCAGAGGGTGCAGACGAGCCAGTATACGGCCGGCCGAGCGCGGTTTCGGAACCGCTACTGCGCCACGAACGCGGTGCCCTGTCGATGGCGCGCACGCAGGTGCCGAACTCGGCTTCGTCGCAGTTTTACATTGCACTGGCTCAACTGACGTTTCTGGACGGAGACTACGCGGTGTTCGGTACCGTGACCGACGGGATGGAAACGGTCGATACGATCCAGCAAGGCGATCGCATCGAGTCGGCACGAGTGACCTCCGGGCTGGAGAATCTCCAGCGTTAGGCGCGACTACTGAGGCGCGATCGCAGCATGGACGTGGTCGTCACGGGGATCGGATTGGCGAGCGCGCTCGGAACGGCAGAAGAAAGCTGGACGCGTTTGCTTGCCGGGGAATCCGGTCTGGTCCACCAACAGCCATTCCCCGAGCTGGCAGCACGGCCGCTGGGTATGTTGGGCGATCGTCCCAGCGCGCTGCCCGAGTTTGTCGATCGCGTGGCAGCAGCAGCGCTGCAGGACGCGGGGTTGGAACTGCCCCTGCCGGACTGCGGCCTGGTCGTTGGGTCGAGTCGCGGTTGCCAGGGGCTGTGGGAGCAACGAACGCGGAACGGGAATGGCGGGTCTCGTGCCCACTGGCTGGAGTTGCTGCCGCATTGTGCCGCGATCGCGGCGGCTCGGCATTTGCAAACGCAAGCGGCGGTGCGCGCTCCAGCAGCAGCTTGCGCGACGGGGATATGGGCGATCGCTCAAGCTGCAGAGTCGATTCGCTGCGGGGAGTACGATCGCGCGGTGGCAGGGGCACTAGAGGCACCTGTTACGCCACTCACGTTGACGGGGTTCGCGCGGATGGGCGCGTTAGCGCAGACCGGGTGTTACCCATTTGACACCGAGCGCGAGGGCTTAGTGCTTGGGGAAGGCGGGGCATTGTTTGTGCTAGAAGCGGAGCCTGTCGCGCGCGCGCGCGGGGCAACGGCATACGGTCGCGTGCTGGGATACGGCTGCACGAGCGACGCGCATCATCTCAGCGCACCCGCACCCGACCGGAGAATGGCGATCGCAGCAGTACGACGCTGTTTGCAACAAAGTCAGCTCGCACCCAATGCTGTCGACTACGTCCACGCTCACGGAACGAGTACGCGGCTTAACGACGCGGCAGAGGCAGCACTGCTGCAGTCAGTGTTTCCTCGCGGCGTACCAGTGAGTTCGACGAAGGGCGCGACCGGGCACGCTCTGGGAGCCTCAGGAGCTTTGGGCGTAGCGTATTGTATGAAAGCGATCGCGCAGCAGGTGTTGCCGCCCAATGTCGGCATCCGGCAGGTGGAGTTCGACCTCGATGTGGTAACCGCAGCGCGATCGCAGTCGGTACGGCACGCGTTATGTTTGAGCTTTGGCTTCGGCGGTCAGAATGCCGCGATCGCTTTGGGGGCATTTTGAGAAGGGCGATCGCGCATTCCAGCCCGGGGATAGCTCCCAACGCGGTTGGCGCAGCACAGTACCGCTGCATTCTAGGTACAGCACATGCTGCCAGCAGCAGTTCTGACAGTTTTCGATGGAGGACTGACTGCTGCCCGCACCCAGATCGATATCGATAAAGGTGCGGTAGTCCTTTTGCAGCATAAGGAGCAGGAAAATTCAGCTGTGGTTTCCACGATCGTTGGTGAGAGAGTCGGGTGAACACCGCCGCTATACGTACGGCCGAACAACCGACTTCACTGCTGTCAAACCGCGTGCGGAATCCTCAAGCAGGGCGATCGCGACGTTAAGATCTGGCAGTGCCGACGGTGCCGACAGTGACTATTCTGACCGACTATAACTGGGACGGCGATCGCGAGACTGCACGCCGTTACCCCGAACCCGCCCCCGATCCGGTCGATCGTCGATCGCCCTACGAGCACGATCGCGCTCGTATCATCCATAGCGTTGCATTCCGACGTTTGCAGGGAAAAACCCAGATCTTCGCGCCCGGTCAGGCCGAATTCCTGCGCACCCGTGTCACGCATTCGATCGAAGTAGCGCAAATCGGTCGCTCTTTGGCAGCGATCGCGGGCGTGCCCGACAGCCTCGTTGAAGCTGCTTGTTTAGCCCACGATCTCGGCTTGCCACCATTCGGACATGCGGGCGAAGAAACTCTCGATCGCCTCATGCAATCCTACGGCGGCTTCGAGGGCAATGCCCAAACTCTACGGGTAATTGCGCGCTTGGAAGAGAAAAGCCGCACCTATCCCGGACTCAATCTCTGCCGCTCCACCCTTCTGGGAGTGTTGAAATATCCCTACCGTCGCAACCCGCACCGCAACAAGTTCCTATACGACGAAGATCTCGATGATTACGCGGACTGGCTCTTCGCCGGCACCGATGCCGAACCGATCGCGACCGATAGTAAGAAGGTGCTGCCCCGATCGCTGGTTTGCCAGTTGATGGATTGGGCCGATGACGTGGCGTATTCCGTGCATGACATGGAAGATGGATTGAACAGTGGTTTTCTATTGCCCTCGCTACCGCTTAGATGCATCGTCGATTTGACCTGGCAGCGCCTGCAGAGCTACTACCCCAGTGGACTGTGTTGCCTCGATCGCGATCGCGTTGGCGAGATTTTGCAAGAACTCCGCGATCGCCTGGAGCAGCCCGATAGCACCATCCGCGAAGTAATGCGCTATTACATCAATCGCTTCGTTACCAGCATTGCCGTCATAGCCACGCGCAAGCGCCCGCGCAGTCTGTTCGACTTCCGGCTCGAAATTCCCGAAGCCGTACGCCATGAATGCGAAGCATTCAAGCTGCTAACCTTAGAGTTCATTATTTGCGACGAGCGCACCTCCACCCTCGCCCGCAAAGGCCGCGAAATTCTCACGCGGCTGTTCCACATTCTGTTTGAGAATGCTAGCCCCTGTGCCGGGGAACTCCGCTACGTCCTGTTTCCGCGGGCGGTGCGCCCAACCCTTGCGGCCGTCGCCGACGACGAAGCAATCCGCGCGCGCCTCGTTTGCGATCGCCTGGCAGGACTCACGGACGGGCAGGCGCTTCGCCTTTACAACCGTCTCTTAGAATCGACCGGTAGCTCGCCTTTTGAACCAGTTTGATCCAAACCGAAAACTGACCGGTGACGTGACGTATTGAGTTCGACCCGAGAGGATGCCGCCCTCGCGAAATTTTACCAGCATTGGAGTTCGCGAGAAATCGGGTTGCTAGTTGTTGGTGACTGCTGGGGACGCGATCGCGGAGGCTGCAAGCAGCAATCGTGTCATATCAGATCCGCGCAATGAATTAGGGTTTGCTGAAAAAGTCCACAAAACGAATTTAGGAGGCAGAGAGCTTATGGAATCTGGCATTTACCATCTATCCCCAGCTTTTTGCCTCGGATTCTCGGCCCAAGTGCAAGGGTTTTGAGGCTCTGGTGCCTATAACCTTGCACTTTTCTTGCATAGAAAACGCTGAGATCCTTTCATTGCAGGGATTCCAGCCTTTTTCAGCAAGCCCGAATTAACTTGCCCGATCTTAAGACGCGGGGGCTGCAAGAATTCCTGCAATCTGACTCGGATAGTGTTCTGGCGGATTTTGTATCACCGAACCCCATGGCAGAGATCTCGACTGCCCGAGTTTCAGTCCAGCAAACGGAAAGTGGCGATCGCGACTATTCCGGGTCGTGCCAGCGTCCGTCGGACTTAATCAGCTCGATCAGCGCTTCAACGCCTTGAGCTTCCGGCACCTTTAAGATCTCTTCTTTGCCCCGATAGAGGGAGATGTAACCGGGTTGTTTGCCGACGTAGCCGTAGTCGGCATCTGCCATCTCGCCAGGACCGTTGACGATGCAGCCCATTACGGCGATGTCCAAACCGGTTAGGTGTTGTGTTGCCGAACGGACCTGGTGTAATACCTCTTCCAGGTTGAACAACGTGCGCCCGCAAGACGGACAAGCTACGTATTCCACCATTGTCTTCCGCAAGCCCAACGCTTGCAGGATGCCATAACACACCGGGATTTCCTTCTCGGGCGCCTCGGTCAACGAGACGCGAAGGGTGTCGCCGATGCCTTCTGCCAGCAAGGTAGCAATACCGGCAGTGGATTTGATCCGTCCGTACTCGCCGTCGCCTGCTTCCGTGACGCCAAGATGCAGCGGATAGTCCATGCCCAGCTCGTCCATGCGCTTTACCATCAGACGGTAGGCTGCCAGCATCACGGGTACGCGCGATGCCTTCAAAGAAATCACTAAATTGTGGTAATCGAGGGATTCGCAAATGCGAATGAACTCCAGCGCCGACTCCACCATGCCTTCCGGAGTGTCGCCGTAGGTGAACAGCATTCGCTCCGCCAGTGAACCGTGGTTGACCCCAATGCGCATGGCTTTGCCGCGATCGCGCAGCGCCACGATCAAGGGTTCCAGGGTCGAGCGGATCTGCGCGCCAATGTCCTCAAACTCTGCCGAGGTGTATTCCTCGCGCCCGCTCTTGGGCTTCTCGAACAGGTACAAACCTGGATTGATCCGCACCTTGTCGACGTGCTTGGCAACTTCTAGCGCGATCTTCATGCCGTTGTGGTGGACGTCGGCAACGAGGGGCACGGGGCTATAGGTAGCAATCAGCTTCTCGCGGATCGCGGCCAGGGCTTTAGCGTGAGCGAGGCTGGGGACAGTGACGCGCACGATCTCGCAGCCGATCTCGTGCAGGCGGCGAATGGCAGCGACCGAACCGTCAATGTCCAACGTATCTTCGTTGATCATTGACTGCACGACTACTGGATTACCGCCGCCGATGGTGACATCGCCAACGCAGACCGAGCGAGTGCGCCGCCGCCGGATAGTGCCGTCAAACTGGTCGATTGCTGCGTCAGTCACTCGGGCTGAGCGATCGGAGTGGGGGGTTGAGAGCGTTTGCATAGATCTAGCAGGCGCGTTACACGAATCTCTGAACTCATTGTGAACCCGATCGCGCCCGCCGTCGTGCCTGAATGCACTTAGGTCGAAATTGGCGCATTGAATTGGATCGCGTCGAGCAAGCGGTCGAGGTCGAAGTGCTCGCTCATCAGCTCGCGCACGCAATCGACTTTAATCGGTTCCTGGATGCGCGCGCGGGCGAAAACCCGTTCGACAATCTGCACTGTCGTCAGCGTATCGAGATCGACATTGAGAATCGGCACTTCTAAGGCTTCGGCACGCTGCAAAATAAATTCTTGCGGATCCACTTGACCGGTGAGAATCAGGCAATGAGCGGACGTTTCCATTGCGGCAAGCTGCAAGTCGCTGCGATCGCCGCCGGTAATGACGGCTAAATTGCGCCCCTTGCGGAAGTAGCGCAGCGCCGAATTAACGTTCATCGCGCCGATGGTCAAGTTTTCGACCATCAGATCGAGCCGATTGGCGCAGCACAGCACCCGCGCGCCCAGCTGGTTGGCAATCTCGCGCACGCTGACGCTCTCGAGTAATTCGCTGCTCGGCAGCAACCCGAACACCGGGATACCGTGGCGCTCCAAATAGGGGCGGACGCTTTCGGCCATCAGGCACCGCTGGGAGTCGGGGACACTATTGATCGACACGCCGACTAAACGTTCGCCCAGCTGCTCTTTCGCGGCTAGAACCGCATCGACAGAACGCGGCGAGCGTCCTCGCACGACTAACAACACCGATGCATCGAGTGCTTCGGCCATCTGCTCGGTAGTGAGCTCGAATAATTTACCTTCGGTGAGCGTTGCGGGCGCTTCGACTAGCACCAATTCGGCTGCTAGGGAGCGGACAGATGCGCACAGCTGCTGGCGCAAATCGCGATCGCTGCCCTCCTGGAAAGCACGATCGAAGGTGCGCTCGTCGAAATAGGCGATGGGTTGACCGACACGGCCGGGTGGTAAGTCCAGCATTGTTGCGACAAGCTGCACGTCTTCCTCAAGCAGCGAATCCACTGACTTCGGCTCGACAAACGAGCCGAGGGGCTTACTGTAAGCGATAGGGATGCCGCGATCTCGCAGTTGGTTGGCTGCGCCGAGCACGAGCGCCGACTTGCCGGTATGGGCTTCGGTCGAACCGATCAATAGAACTCGTGCGGATTGTGCCACGCCGTCACTCCTGTCTTTCGGTATCTTTGTGCATGTTCAACTGTGCCTCGTTCCCACGCGGTTATCGTCGGGTATGTCATCGGCGGGCGCTGCTGCTCGCATCAAAGCCAGGACTGAGCCGCGCTCATTCGTAAAAGCTTTTCGTAAAACTCCTTGGGGAAATCCATCAATCTGCCCCCTTTAGCAACGCGGATGACATCAATTAGAAAGTCGATGAACTCCGAGTTGGTCATATCGACCTCGTAGGTCAGGTCGGCGCTGCCATCAAACTGCAAGCGACAGCGCGTCAGTTCTGACGGCAGCTTGGACACGAACCAAGTCGCAACGTAAGGAACGCTCTGCGCGTTCTCGATCGAGCGCTCGCCCTCAAAGTTGCCCTGTTGATAAAGACCGAGCGCGAGCGGCAGGAGCTTCCGCTTTTGTCCCTGGTAATAGGGCGCGTAGAGCATTACATCTTCGTTGCCAGCGGGTTGGATGTCTGCGAGGGCAGGCATAAAGCTTTCGGTTGGCGAGAAAGTTGACGGAGACGACGAATACGTAACAATCTTAGAGGACTCTGTCGGAATCTGCAGCTTTGGCATCAGCAAGCCATCCTGCTGTCAGTCAAAACGATGAGGTTATTATTGAAGAGGTGTCAGTCCACACGATATCGAAGGCAAGGGCCTCAAAATCCGAGATAACATTCTCTAACGTTTTCAGAGGGTCTGGTATACATCGCGATCGCTGGCATCTCCTATAAATTGGCAATACAACGGGGCTTATCCATACATTTCATAGCGACTTCTCATGCCCGCGATCGCTGGCTTGCCGTTGCTCGACGTGCACTTGGTGTTAGTTGCTACTCGTCGTGAAATAACACCAATAACGGCCCGGCGGTATCCATCCACGCGATAGCTATGTAACTGCCGCCGCACTAAGGCGACGGTTTTCGGCCAGGCGTCCGTCTTCAAGGTGAATGATGCGATCGGCAATGTCCAGAATGCGACTGTCGTGCGTCACGATTAAACTCGTGCAACCTTGTTCGCGCGCGAGCTTCTGCACGATCTCCATGACCGAGCGACCCGTTACGCCATCCAGCGCGGCGGTTGGTTCGTCAGCCAGCACTAACTTGGGATGGCTGACCAGTGCCCGCGCGATTGCCACCCGCTGCTTTTGACCGCCCGATAGCTTGTCTGGAAAGTAGTCGATGCGATCGCTCAACCCCACTGCCTCCAGCATCGCGATCGCGCGCTCTTCTGATTCGCGAGCGTGATAGTCGTGCAGCTTTAGCGACATCTGGACGTTTTGTTTGGCTGTTAGGTATTCGAGTAAGTTGTTGCCTTGGAAAATATAGCCGGTATGGCGCCGCACGCGGATCGATTCGCGCTTGGGCGCGCCGACAAGTTCGCGATCGAACACCCGCAAACTGCCAATTTGTGGCGATCGCAACCCGCCAATCAAGGTCAACAGTGTTGTTTTTCCCGAACCAGATGGTCCGGTCATGATAACAATTTCACCGGCGTGTAAGTCGACTTCGATGTCGAACAGGATTTGTTTGCGCAAATCTCCCGTTCCAAAGTAGTGGCAGAGCTGCCGGGCTGCAACAATTACTCTGCCGAGTTCGCCGCCAGATGCCGTGCGTGCAGTTGTCGAGTTTGATGCAAATACAGACATCACTTGCCCCTTGTTTTGTCGGCAGAACAGTAAGTAGGGAAAGTCGCACGGAAGACAAGCGCTCGCGCCTAGAAAATGTCAGCTGGGTCGGCTGCTTGGAGCTTGCGAACGGCAAGCGCACCCGAGCTAAAACACATGAACGCGGTCAGCACGAAAACCGAGCCCGCGCGCGTTAGGGTCATGAGCATTGGCAGCCCTGTTGCCGCCCGAGCCAGCGCGTACATCCCGCTCGCGATCGCCAATGCAGGCAAGTACCCCAAAATAGCTAGAATGAGTGCCTCCTGCAGCACCACCTGCAATAAGAAGCGATCGCGGTAACCCATCGCTTTCAGCGTAGCGTACTCGGGCAAGTGCTCGGAAACGTCGGTATATAGAATCTGGTAAACGATCACGATGCCGACGATCAAACCGATGATTAAACCCAGCGTAAACACGAATCCAATGGCCGTAGCTTCCTGCCAGTAGGACAACTCTGCATTGATAAACTCCTCGCGCGTAAACACGATTACGTCTTCCGGCAACTCTTGACGCAAGCGTTGCTGTACTAAATCGGGATCGACACTAGGTTCGAGCTGGAGGACGCCAATCTCGATCTCGCTGGGATTGCGTTCGGGGAAGATGCGCAGAAAGTTCAAGTCACTCGTGATCAAATTACCATCGGCACTAAAGGAAGCTCCGAGTGCAAATAAGCCGCCGACAATAACGCGCCGCTGACCGACTTCAGTGATGACGAGCTCGCCGCTATCGTATAATTCCGGGATCGGCCCAAACTCGGCCCGAGAATCCTCATCGAATAAAACGACGTCCTCGATCGTCGTGCGCGCTAAGTTCTCCTCAATTCCAGGGAAATCCAACACATTTGCCACGGGATTGACGCCAAGGACCATCAAACTGCGCGTGCTGCGATCCACTGGATTCTTCCACAATCCAAAGCCAATGTAGATCGAGTGAGCCGATGCAACCCCTTCAACAGCAAGTGCTTGATAGACGCGGCGGCGCGAAAAGGTTGCGAGCGCGATGAGCGCGCTTGATTGCGGGCTGACCAGGAAAATATCGCCGTCAATGCGCTCGTGCAATATGACCGAGCTTTTAAAAAGTGCCGATTGAAAGCCGAGCTGCATAAACATAAGAACATCAGCGAAGCCGATGCCGGCAAGGGCGATCGCCAACCGTAGCTTGCGATGAGACAGTTGCAACCAACCGAGAGGATATTTCATGACCGTTGGAAGAAATCGATGTCGAGAGATGCGGACGATCGCCGCAAACAGTGCGGTTGATATCGGCAGGCACTCCGTTTGCTTTGAGCGATCCCTAGCGCTCGATCTTGACGATGACCTGTGAGTTGGTCAGACCGCTGACGCGATCGCTGTCCTCGGGATCGAGCAGAATTCTGACTTCGACAACGCGGGCGTCTACGGACGCAGCTGGGTCGGTATCGAGCACGTCTTTCTTGCCGATTTTGAGCCCGATCCGGGCCACCGTGCCGTGCAGTTCGCCCGCGAACGTCCCGTTCTCGCTGACCGCGATCGCCGGCTGACCCAGTCGGACGCTTCCGATATCGCTTTCGTAGACCTCCGCCACTGCAACCATGCGCTGCGTTTGACCGAGTTCGATGATGCCGGTTGCTTCGTTTTCGGCGATCGCCTCGCCCGCGCGGGTGAGTACGTCGATGACCTGACCGTCGATCGGCGCCCGCACGGTGGCCAGTTCGAGTTCGGCAGCGGCACGCATTACGTCCGCACGCGCTTTCTCTAGCTCGGCAACGGCAAGCTGCACGTCCACGGGGCGGACCTCGGTAATGCGATCGAGCGTTGCGTTGGCTTCCTGAATCTGCCGCTCTAAGGCGCGAATGGTTTTGGCTTGCAGAGCAATTCCCTCTCCCAGCCGTTCGCGCGCAGTTGCCACCCCGAGGACGAACGTATCGAGGGCAGATTCCGAAATTGCCCCTTCATCT
The DNA here is from genome assembly GCF_000473895.1 of Rubidibacter lacunae KORDI 51-2. Lineage (NCBI taxonomy): Bacteria > Bacillati > Cyanobacteriota > Cyanophyceae > Chroococcales > Aphanothecaceae > Rubidibacter > Rubidibacter lacunae. The sequence continues at coordinate 35,206 of NZ_ASSJ01000082.1, forward strand.
GCCAGAAACTGATTGCGCCGCAGGTCGGACTCTGCGGTCAGCAACTCCGCGCGCAGGCGTTCGACCGTTGCTGCCCGCGCGAGCCGCTCGCCTTCCAGTTCGGCTTCCAGGCGCCGGATCTCGGCTTCCTGGGCGGCGATTTCACCTTGCTTCGCACCAGCTTGCACGATCGCCAAATTCGCCGCCGCCACCTGCACGGTTTGCTCGGCAGCGGCCAGAGCCGCCGCGCGGCTGCCGCGCGTTTCGAGATAAGCAATGGCATCGCCCGCCGCCACGCGATCGCCTTCAGATACCAGCAACTCAGCTACTTTTGCCCCGCGCTCCGACGGTGCAACGCGCACGACTTCACTATCCGGCTCCAACCGCCCGAGGGCCGTAACGGCAGTGACTGCCGGCAGCTCAACCGGCGGTGCATCTGCTGTCGGCGGCTGCCCGCGATCGCTCAAGACTGCCACACTGATGCCAGTTGCGGCCATACCCGTCATAGATAGGGCGAGCGCCCAACGCCAGCGCCCGATCGCGCTAGTGGACTGCTCTTGCATCGTTACGCCCACGGTTCTTACCTCGCCAGGGAACTAGACTGGACGGTACGGCACGCTTGTTAGACTAGACTGTACGGTTCGATGATGTCAAGATCGGGTTGAGTCCGATCCACTGCACTTCTGCTGGTTGTGTTGTCATTAACTGAGCCCCCGGGCTGCATCCGTTCGCAGGTCTCCATCGGTTTCAGCTGCCGGTTTGCCAAACAACTTGAATATGCTCAGGTGAACGCTCGTGGTTGACTCTCATGCCTTGACTGCAATTGCTGCTGCAGAATTCGATCGCGATCGCATCGGCGAGAAAGGGCAGCAGATCTTGCTCGGCGCGATGCCCGAGTTTCTACAGCGCGGCTATGCTGGGACCAGCATGGAGCGCGTGGCGAAGGCAGCAGGAGTCTCCAAGCAAACGCTTTACAGCTACTTTGTCGATAAGGACGACTTGTTCGTGACGTTGGTAAAGTACCTGGCAGCACAGCAGTTTCAGTTGGTGTGGTCTGAGCCGTTGGTGGGTGCTCCAGACGTTGTATTGCCGGCGGTAGCCCGGCGGATGCTGAGCAAAATCGGATCCGAGCCTCAGTATTTTGATTTCTGCCGCTTGGTCATAGCGGAATCCGGCAAGCGCCCCGAGCTCAGCCAGGCGTTTTTGGCAAACGTAGCTAAACCCGCGATCGCCACGCTAACGAGTTACTTGCGCGACTGCCCGATCCTCAACTTAGCGGATCCCGAGGCGACGGCGCGGATTTTCGTCGGTACGATCGTGCACCACGTGCTCATGCAGGACGTACTGCACGGAGCAGCGATCGCCCCGTTCTCTGCCGATCGCCTCGTCGAGCAGTTAGTGACACTGGTGCTCGGACAACAGCGACCGTCTAGCTGAGCGGCGACGGATGAACGCGCGATCGCGTTAGCCCCCAGCGAGCGATTGTTTTGGCGATGCAAACGGTGCGGCGGTTGGCAGTGCCTCGGGAGCAAATGCGAACGGGTGATTCTTGCAACTGCGGTGGGGACGTCATGGGAGTCCAATCGAGCACAACTTAGGCTGGCAATCGAGCTTGCCAATCCTGCGTGACGGCGACCCCGTCCGCCAAACTGTAAGATTTATTTAACATTCGCGCTCGTAACTACCGAGGAGAAATTATGACCGTTGCCAGCGGCATCCCCACCTTCTGCCAAGGAATCCAGTTTTTTGCCGATAAACTCCCCGGTTTTGAAGCGTACGGGACCGCCCCCGCGATCGCTGCTGGCGAGCGTCGGATTGTCGATCCAACCGATAAGTCCGCGGTGTACCAGGCTCTGCTGGCAGCAGATGCCCTGCGCTATTTGACCTTGCAACTCACGGCCAGTAAGGCGTCCGGGCACCCCGGCGGGTTTGCCAGCATCGCCGACGCGATCGCCGGACTGTTTATGCTCGGCTACAAAAACGTCCTGACCGAAGTCGGCCACCACGCTCCCGGCTTCTACAGCACGATGTTCCTCGACCGCTCCTTAGAAAATATGGACATCGCGACGGTCGCCCAGATGCAGGAGCGCTTTCGGGAAATGCACGGCCTGCTGGGGCACCTGTCGGGATACATTCCGGGCTTGTTGAATCCGGCGGGTCCGCTGGGTCAGGGGCAGCATTTTGCCATGGCGGCAGCGAAGTTGCATCCCGGCGTGTTGTTTCCAGTGACAATCGGCGACGGCGGGATCGGTGAACCCTATGTGATGAGCAGTTTCGGTCACTTCCACACGTCGTTCCCGGAGGTGACGAACTTCCTGCCAATTTTGGTGTGGAATGGTTTTAGCCAAGAGCACCACAGTATGGTCTCTACTAAGTCCAACGAGGACATGCTCGCCTATTGGCGGGGCAATGGCTTTGAGAAGATCGTCTTAGTCGATGCCAAAGATTACGACGATGCCAACCAGCCGGGCGCTTATGTTGACAGCACGGAGTGCTCGCCGGAGGCACGGATGGCGTTTACACAGGGAGTGCTGACGGCGATCGTGCAGGCGGCCGACTCTGCTCTCAGCGGCAAGCTGACGGTGTTGATCGTCAAGCAACTCAAAGGAGCAGGCGTCCACAAACGCGGCGCCAAGTCCCACAATCTCTATCCCGGCGACACGATTGAGAAGGACTACATCGCCAGCGCGCTGCGGACGAGATCGCTGACTCCCGAGGCTTGGCAGCTCGTGCGGACGAACTTCGAGCGAGCGGGAGGCGGGTCCGCCGCGCAAACGGCGATCTCGGAGTCGGAATACCCGCTACCCCCGCTAGAGAACCTACCGCTGCAGGAGTTTTCGCTCGGCGACAAACAGGTCGCCACGACGGCGATGGGCGCGATCGCCGCGGCTGTGGGTCGCCAGGATCCGAACTTCATCGTGACCAATGCAGATGGGAACGCGGCGTCGGGTATCAACAACATTAATGTCGCCCTAAAAATCATCCACCCGACAACGGACGATACATACTTCCAGCAGCCGAGCGGCCAAGTGTACGAGCCGCTGAGCGAGGATGCTTGTGCGGGTTTGGCAGCAGGTCTGGCGCTGTTTGGAGCGCGGACGCTTTGGTGTTCCTACGAGTCGTTTGCGATCAACGGTTTGCCGATTTGGCAGACGGTCACGCAGGCAATGGCCGAGTTGCGGCACCTCACACCGTCAACGGTGACGCTCTTTACCGCGGGCGCGCTGGAGCAAGGTCGCAACGGCTGGACCCACCAGCGCCCGGAAATCGAAAACTACTTTGCGGCGATGATGCGTAACGGCAACATCTTCCCGCTGTTCCCCTGCGATGCGAATGGCATTCAGGTTTGCTACGAGTGGGCACTGGGCACCAAGAACAAGGGCGTGACGATTACGGCCAGCAAGTCACCGCTGCCGATTCGCAGTACCTGCGAGCAGACCCGCGCAGCGCTGAAGGATGGAGCGTTCGTTCTCCAGGAGATTCCAGGCGATCGCCTGGTAGTTTTCGCGGTTATCGGGGACATGACGCTGATTCCCACCCTGGAGGCGGCGTCGTTGCTGCAGGAACGAGGAATTGGTTCGCGGGTGGTGTCGGTGGTGAGCCCGCGCCGCCTCTACCGTCCGAGCGATGTAGCCTGGCAGTCGTGCTCGGAGCAAGACAGCGGTTTCTTGGACGATGTTGGCTTTGGCGCGCTGTTCGATGGAGACGCCCTGATTGGTGTGACGGGCGGATCGAGCGCGATGCTGGAGCCGATAATGTTGCGGAGTTCCTGCCCGCGCGACACTCTGGCGTGGCGGCGCGGCGAAACGGCATCGAGCGCGGCTCAGATCATGGCGTTCAATGGGTTGACGGCAGAAAACCTGGCCGAGCGTGCGACGGTGTTGCTCTAGGCAGTCCTTTAGCCTATTGGCGGAGAGGCTACCGAGCAGCTCCGCCATACTCAGTAGTGAATGTATTTAATGGGTTTGCTTGACCTGCAGGCGGAGTATTCTCAATCAAGGTGCTTCTTTTCTGCATGAAGTGCATCGTCCGCAAGAAGCTTCAGTTCGGTTTGTAGGGCAAAAGAAGAGAGCGTCCAGACAGTTTCCAGAACAGAATTAATGATGCAAGGGCGTTCTAGGCTGAAAATTCTCAAACCATATCCTCACCTATCTCGCCTAAAGAGACTTATTCGACCTCTACCAATATTCGAGCAGATCGGGTATGTATTCCGCGCTGTCAGCACCTCAGTCTGCATTTGCCCCCGCAGTCGATTGCATGGCGAGTTTGGTTAGGTTCGGTTACAGTTTCCGAGCCGATCTCCGCGGGGCGGAAGTTCGAGCGCTAGAGTAGATCGCGATCGCTGCCTGTAACGATCGCCCGCTTGGATTCGAACCCACTATGACACAAACCTACTCGGTTGAAATTCGCCACCAAGGCAATACGCATACGATTCAGGTGCCTGCCGATCGCACTGTCCTCGACGCCGCTCATGAAGCTGGCATCGACCTGCCGAGTTCCTGCACGGCTGGCGTTTGCACGACTTGTGCCGCCCTCCTGCTCTCCGGCGAAGTCGACCAGTCAGAGGGCATGGGCGTTTCCCCAGAACTGCAAGCTGAAGGCTACGCTCTCCTTTGCGTTGCTTTTCCGCGCTCCGATCTCAAGCTCGAATCTGAGAAGGAGGATCTTGTGTACCAGCGACAATTCGGAGCGGCCCGCTAGATCGACCCGTCCCAATAAACCCCAGCCGAGTAAACTTTGTTGCCATTGCTCGGACGGACGCAGCCGAGCGCCTGCGCCCCAAGTCCTGCGACACTAGTATCTAACCGAAACCGTATCGCGATAACTATTAACGCGATCGCCCCATCTCTCTCGAGAACCCACCATGACCACGCACTTCATCGAAGCCGAAATCGACCTTCACAGCTCGCCCGTCGAGCTACAGCGCCAAATCGAAACCGAACTGCAGAAGCGCGGTGAGCCCCTGCGCTGGGCGGTTACTGCCGTCGATCCTCAACGCCAGAAAGTTCGCGTTGAAGCCATCGTCACTGCCGAAAGCGAGCGGTGACGATGGCGGCGCCCGCTCCAACGCAACCGCCCTTCACCGTGCTGTTGCTCGTACCGACTGGCATCGGTGCGGCAATCGGCGGGTATGCTGGCGATGCCTTACCGGTAGCACGCGCGATCGCTCAGGTTGCCGACTGCCTGATTACCCATCCCAACGTACTCAACGGCGCGCAGTTGTACTGGCCGCTGCCAAACGCACTATATGTCGAAGGTTACGGACTCGATCGCTTTGCTGCTGGCGACTGGGTACTGCGTCCCGTTACCAGCAATCGTATCGGTCTGTTGCTCGATGCCGCGATCGAGTCGGACCTCCGTTTACGCCACCTGCAAGCTGCAGACGCTGCCCGCGCCACCCTCGGTCTGGACCTAACCGAATACGTCATCACCGACGCACCGCTCGCTGTCGAGCTGCGAACGGCGACCTCCGGTGTGAGTTGGGGTACGCTCGGCAACCTGGATAGTCTGCTGCGCGCGGCCGAAACCCTCGTTAAACAAGCGGGGGCAACCGCGATCGCCGTCGTAGCCCGCTTTCCTGATGATGCCGACAGCCCTGCGCTCCAGGATTATCGCCGCGGAACTGGTGTCGATGCGCTGGCTGGAGCTGAAGCCGTTATTTCGCATGCGATCGTGCGAACCTTGCAGGTACCCTGCGCTCATGCGCCCGCACTAAAACCGCTACCGCCCGATCCAGACCTGTCACCGCGAGCAGCAGCCGAGGAGCTCGGCTACACGTTCTTGCCCTGCGTGCTAGCAGGGCTCGCCCGCGCGCCCCACTTCGCTGCACTTACCGGGTGTCGCCCCGGCGACCTCACTCGCGATTGCATCGATGCGATTGTAACGCCCGCTACTGCTTGCGGCGGCAGCACCTTGCTGAGCCTGAGCCAAACCCGTACCCGCGCGATCGCCGTAGCTGCCAACACCACGCAACTCGCCGTTGCGCCCGAACCCCTCGGCATCAAAGCGACCCGAGTAAACTCGTATCTAGAGGCAATCGGCTTACTGGTTGCCCAACGCGCCGGGGTAGCTACCGACGCTCTCCACCCGCACATTCCTCCACTGCGCCGTTTGTTACCGTGACCGGACCCAACGTGCCCAATGACCTGCCGAAACCAACACGCGCCCAGATCCTTATCTTTATGGGGATTACGGCGATCGTGCTGCTGGCCGTAGCGAAGTTCTGGCAGGCGCTCGGTCGCGTGCCGTTGTTGCCCGTAATCATTAATCCCCAGGGGATCGGACTCGGTCTGGGAGCGGCAGCAGCCATCACGCTTGCCAGCGGCATGGCCTACCGCATTTGGCCGGCTTATCAGCGCAGTGCTAGCGAATATTTGGAACTTTACGTCCAGCCGCTGGCGTGGCCGGATTTGCTCTGGTTGGGGCTGCTCCCCGGTATGAGTGAAGAGTTGCTATTTCGCGGTGTGATGATTCCGGCCTTTGGATCGGGAATTTGGGCGATCGCGGTCTCCAGCTTGGTCTTTGGTATCCTTCATGTCAGCGGCTGGCCGTACCTTGCTTGGGCAACTGCCATCGGCATCGTTCTCGGCGTGCTTGCCGTGGCGACGGGTAACTTGCTGGTACCCATCGTGGCTCACATCGCAGCCAATATTGCTTCGGGCTGCATCTGGAAGCTCGGTCACCGCATGGAGACTTAACGGCAGCCATGGAGCCCGCTGTTTCTTATCGTGTTTTGGTCGATGCTTGGAGTAGGCGACCGCGCGGGCAGGTTAAAGATACCTACCGTTCCAATCGTGTCGCTCTACGTGCTATGGAACAGTCGAATTTTGCCCGCCGACCCGACGTTGCGCTTGCCCTCGGCATAGCCATTAGCATCCTCGTCGCACACGCAAGCGCGCTGTGGTGGGGAGGCGCTGGCGATTTACTCGGCACCAGCCTGCTATTGTGGCTGGCAATCGCCTCGCTGTTATGGGATAAGCGCGAAACCTTTGCTGTCGAGAGCGGGATCGTCTCCAGCGCGATCGGTCTTGGGCTTGTCGGCTTGGTAACCGTCCGCAACTTTTCTCCAGAAGGCTTCCACCTGCGGATTTCTCCGTTGTTGGCATTCTTGGGCTTGGGCTTGCTCACGGTGGGCGCGCGCCACTTACATCGGTATTGGAAGGAGCTGTTGATTTTGGGGATGCTCGCGCTCGGGCCGCTGTACGAGCTGACCCTCAACATTATTAACCTCCCGAACTTGACGGCTACCTTCTCCTCGTTTGCTCTGTGGTACGCGGGCTTCGACGTCGCCCGCGAAGGATTGAATATTTACCTGCCAGGCGGAATGGTAGAAGTTTACGGCGCATGTTCCGGTGTCGGCAGCATCATGCAGATGACGAATTTAGCGGTGTTGTTTCTACTGCTTTTTCCAACCAACTGGGCGCAAAAAATTGCGTGCGTGGTTGTCGGGATCGCACTCGGGTTTGCAGTTAACGCGGGCCGCATCGGCTGGCTAGCCGTATTGGCTGCAAAGGGCGATCGCGCCGCGTTCGACTACTGGCACGGCGGCAATGGCTCGCTCGTTTTTTTTGCCTTCAACGTATTGCTGTTCTGGGGATTTGTGTGGCTGACTGTGCTGCGCGAACCGCAAGAAGTGCCCCAGTTACAGGTCGATGAAGACCTCCCGAGAGGGGAGCTTGACGAAAGGGACATTTGAAATGGCAGACTCGCCGGCACCTCCGTTCCGGTTCCTTGGGCGATCGCGTCTGGTGCTGTTGGCGATCGCCTATGGCTCGACAGCAGCGATGGCTTTGCACGCCCTGCTAGTGCCGCCCGCCGCCGAAACTCTCCCGGCGATCGAGCTGCCGATAGCGGTGCCGCTGTCGGGTTGGCACTCCATTGGTACGGAGGTGTGGGACCCGACCACCGACCAAGCCCGCATCTACCGCTACCGTGCGGGGGGGCGCGAGCTAACAGCATCGGTGCGCTATCTCCCCTACAGCGACGGCAGCGTCAGTCGTGCCTTGCAACTGTATGCAGGCGTCACACCTGCGTCGCTGCAAATTGCGAAGGTTTGGGTCGATCCTCTTGGGACTTACGGTTATTTCGTTGTTGAGGGTAAATCATCGATTGTCGGCTGCGTCAACCCTTACGGCGTTACAACCTTAACCGAACAGCAGTTTGCTCAGAACGTGTCCGCCCGCGGTTGGCAGCTGCAGCGCTTCGTAACTTGGCTGCTCGGCCAGCAGGATTTGATCGATCGCAGTTGTTTGTTTTCAAGACTTGACCTGCCGGTACGAACAAGCGATCGGCGCGAGGATCGTCCCGACCTCGAAGCAGCTTGGCTGGACTGGGTGCGTTGGTGGCAGGCAAACTTCCCCCGCACCGAGTTAAGAACGCAGCCGCAGCCGCATACGCATTCATCTAGTTCTTCCAGTGCGAGTTCTGGTACTTTGCCTACTCAATCCGTCAACTCAGAGGGAGAGTCGAGCCCGTGACCGTTCCTATTAAAAGCCACATTAGTCCCCCTTCAATTTTTGTTTTGCGATGGATCGGCTATGGCTTGCTAATCTTTGCTTTGTTAGATCTGCTGACGATACTTTACCCTCCAGACTTCCTCAACCCGCGCTGGGAGTTACAAACAATTGGTGCGCTAGTCGAGCGCGTGCCCGTGCCGCTGATCGGGTTCGGCTTGGTGTTTATGAGCGATCCGGATCGAAGGCCGCTCTTAGAGCGCTTGGCGATCCAGGGACTGTCATTGCTGACCGCTATTCTCGCGATCGCGTACTTCTTGATGGTCCCGCTCGGCATTGTCGATACCGTCCGTATCAACAAACAGCTCAACCAGGAAACTGCTAAGCAAATTGAGACCCAATTGGAGCAGTTAAAACCTTTCGAGGAGCGCATTCAAACGGCCGCGGGCGGTGAGGTTGTTGGCCTGGCTCGTGCCAATCAGAATGTCCTCGGTCCTCTCGAAGGCTATCGAGAGCGCGGCATCGAACTTGCCGATACCGAAGCTCTGCGGGCGGAGATGCTCGCGCGTGTCAAGGTCATTCACGAGAACGTCGAACGCGAAGCCGACATCGCGCGCGCGCGCAAGTATCGCCAGCTCATCGAGAATTCCGTTAAATGGAACATCGGGGCGCTGATCGGTAGCGCGCTCTTCACGATGATCTTTCGCGGCACGGTTGGGGTTCGACGTGCAAAAAAGTAGCCGATTCACGAGCGGCATCTTGCAACGGATGGAATGCTGGTGCCGGTTCGCTGACGGGCCATTGCCTTCGGCGAAGTGATGCGCGAAAAAATAGGAGACTAGTAGGCGCACGGATCGTTTGCCGAGCGAGGCATCTTCAACAACCCCACTAACGAACGACCAGAGCGCCTTGCAACCTCCTGCTAGCAAGTCGCTAAGAGCGTCGAACTAGCTCGCTTTGCGATAGGGCACCTTCGACAGGAAATCGACGTTCATAGCCGAAACGCTGGTTTTTCCCTCGCGCTTGGCACTGGCAAGACCGCGCGCAACGCCCAGGAACTGACGCGGATCGCCATTGCGAACCTGCTTTTCTTGGGGGATGAAGCGACGCACCGTACTTTGCCAGACAATCTGCGGGAATCCGAGCTGCTGGCGATGATACGCCTCATAGCGCGGCGTCTTGAGATTGAAGGGCGTCTCGCCGCTGTCGCGTTGATTGAGGACGCGGCGGCGCTGGAAGGGGACGTAATCCTCACCGAAGTTGGCAAGGTACTCCTCGCTATCGACTAAATCGTCGATGAAACCCCGTACGCCTTTAGAGACAATAACAATCGACCAAGCAATCTTCTCGCGCTCGTTATAGATATCGCGACCTAACAAGCGCTGGACGCAGATTTCCACGAAGCGATAGTTGGTATTCGGCTCGTGATTCAGACGCCGGAATACATCCGAGCTAGCCAGCCCGCGCACGAATTCGCGTACGGTGAGCTGACCGAAGCGAAGCTGCGACTCAAGGAATGGTTGGCGGTTGCTTTTAAGGATTTGATGTTCGCCGAACACTTGGCGGTACGCCGCCCAGATGATGGCATCTACGTCAGATGCCGTTGTCATCGACGTATCTGCGCCCATCTGCATCCGCTCTTCGCTCCCGACCTCATAGCCATCAACTCGCTGGTTTTGGCAAGTCGGAGCGTAATTCAACAAAGGTATCGGCACGTGTGACCCTCCGCGTTGTTACGAAATTCTTAAAGAACTTAAGCCCGATTCTAATTTAACCGGGTAGCCAGCGGGTAGCAAATTGTCAAAGGCAATCCGACTTCCACTTGCTAAAGTGCGACGGGCAGATGCTCAGAGTGCTTGTATCAGAAGCGTTCGAGCCCTTGCTGCCGACCGTACTCCGCTCGCTAGCGAGCGCCCACTATATTAAGGATTGTTGCCAATTGCAACAATCCTTCAAGAATCTCGTTTTGCGCAAGTGCAGGACATTCTGGGGGAAGAGCACCGAGCGCACAAGTTACTTGCCATCCAAGCTGCAGCAAGTGGGGGATGTGGCAGTTCTCTATTGGATTGCGGAGGTTGCGCCTGGCAGTCGCTAACGCTTGGTTGTTCGCGATGATTTAGTAGGATGCGGGGATGGTTGCAGTGTCTTTCAAATTGTCTCTCAGATTACTATTCGTCTCGACTTCGGTTGGTGTACTGGGCACGGGTCAAGGCGGCGGCGTGGAACTGACGATCGCCTGTCTGGCACGGGAGCTGTTACGGCGCGGGCACGACGTGTTGGTAGCTGCCCCGACCGGCTCGCGACTGGACGGAGTCCCGATTGTCGAGATTCCGGGCCGTTTACAAGTCCCCGCCCAGTCCCAGGAACGGGATGCACCAATTTCTTTGCCGCCCGACCCCGTGTTGGGTAACCTCTGGGATTACGCGCGATCGAGGCAAGATAAGTGGGACGCGATCGTCAACTTCGCCTTCGATTGGTTGCCGTTTTACCTGACTCCCTTTTTCCGTAGGCCGATCGCGCACTTCATCAGCATGGGATCGACGGGCGATGCCCTTGATGGAGCTATGGCGCGCGTTGCCGAGCGCTATCCAGGGACGGTTGGCGTCTATACGCGAACGCAAGCTGCCACGTTTACGTTCGGCGATCGCTGTCGGATCCTCGGCAGCGGCATTGACTTGGCGCAGTATTGCTTTAACGACCGACCGGAAGCGGCAATCGCTTGGCTCGGTCGCATTGCTCCCGAGAAGGCCCTTGAAGACGCGATCGCCGCCGCCCGGCAAGCTAACGTCCCGCTGCGGGTGTTCGGAAAGCTGCAAGACGAAGCTTACTGGCAGCGCATCCAACGCGATTTCCCGGACGCACCTTTCGAGTACGGCGGCTTTCTCCCAACCGATCGGCTCCAAGCCGAAGTCGGTCGTTGCCGCGCATTGCTGATGACGCCGCGCTGGGTGGAAGCGTTTGGTAACGTAGCGATCGAAGCGCTGGCTTGCGGCGTTCCCGTAATTGCCTATCAGCGGGGCGGCCCGGCCGAAATCGTCTGTGACGGCAAAACCGGCTTCCTCGTCGAGCCCGACAGCCCACCCGGGCTGGTTGATGCGATCGCCCGCATCGATACTATCGACCGGAGTGCCTGCCGCCGCCAAGCCGAAGCCGAATATTCCCTGCCGGCTTTTTGCGATCGCTGGGAAACTTGGCTCCACGCGGTCGTTGCTTGCCAGCAGTCAGCGCTCTAGAGTGCTTGCCGTAACCCATATGGTCTGGCTTGTTATCGCTTGCAACTTGGTCGTGGTCCTCGTCAATGCTTACGTGGCGGCGGCGCTGTGGCGATCGCGACGCACCTGCGCTCGCCTTGCCGATACGCTAGAAGAGCTGGAACTGACCCTGCCGGTGTGGTTGGTCGATACCGCAGCTGCTCTGGCGTTCGGACACGACTGCCTTGCGGACGCCCGCAACCGTTCCCGACAGCTGGGTAGACTGCTGCAGGGCGGGCAGCTCTTACTAAGACTGCTAGAGCAAGCGCACTCAAACTAACTCGGGCTTGCTGAAAAAGTCCACAAAGTAAATTTAGGGGACAGAGAGCTCATG